>NZ_JBSQAT010000009.1:0-131668 GCF_059412445.1 Thermincola sp. GK-1 | reverse complement strand
CCCTGCCGCCATTCTCCAGCACAAAGCTCCGGGGTAGCCGGGACACCCCACCCACCCTTCCAAAATGCTGCTTCACCCACCCCTCCATGAAAAAACTGGCGCATTAAAATATAGCTCCGCTCCGGAATAGATTTAACCTCCCTGAATTTTTTAAAATAACCTTTGTTGACAGCCTGAAGCCTCCCCAAATTGGGGAGGCTCACCGCTACAGGAAAATCAGGCTGACAGTTATTCAGAAACCAGAGTCACTGTTTTGAGCTGGTTTTTGGCCAGTGAATAATTATACACCGCTTCGACATATTTTGCTTCTGCATCTGCCAGATCCACCGTAGCCCCCAAAACATCATCATACGTGCCAACTCCAATTTGGTAGCGCTTTTGAGCCAGACTGTAGTTATCTTTGGCCTGTTCCAGATTCCGGGCCGTGATGGTTACAACCTCATCGGCTTTCTGCACCTGAAACAGAGTGGATATCACATCGGCCCTGATACTCTGCTCCTGCTGCAGCACGTCGAGTTTTGCTTTTTCCAGTTCTATTTTATTCTTCCTTGCCATAAAGGTGTTGGGTGCCTGGTAACCAACAACCAGGTCATAGTTTAACTGGGCAATAGTCTGTGTATTTCTGGCCTTTTGCATGTCCAACCTGGTTTCCAGAGCCTGTTTGGTCAATTCTTCCACAGAGGGCAGGGTTACTTTTTCATACTTCAGGACCTGAGCCGGTTTTATGTCAGTGTTTACATCCAAACCAAGGGCTTTGTTCAAAGCCACCTGGGCATTTTTATAATCCCTCTGGGCATTGGCCAAATCGGCCTGAGCGCTGGCCAGATTGATCTCTGCCCGGTTTACATCTGTTTTGATGGCAGAACCTGCCCTGAACTTTTTCTGGACCAGGGCTAACTGTTCCTGGGCCCTCTTCACTGATGCTTCCCTGACTTTTACCATGTTGTCGGCCTTCAGGACATCGTAGTAGTACCCTTCAACGAGAATTTTAGTTTGTTCCCTGGCAATCTCGTAGGCCTGTTTAGCTATATCCTCGGCTAAGGCTTTCTGTTTTGTGGAAACATATTTTGTCTGGGCATCCTGCAAGGTGTTTACGGAATCTCCATCTATTTCGTCTGCATTATAATAGGCCTGGTCAGCGTCAATAATGGCGCTGTCATAATCCAAAGCGGCCTTTTTCAGGTCAATATTATTCTCCAGGGCCAGTTCATAGGCTTCCTCCAGAGTCAAAGTCTTGGCCGACGCTTTTGCTGAACCTGTACCGGAACCGCCCGTTTCCTGTTGGGCATTTGTTGCCCCCTGAGCCAAACCGGTTGTTTCCGCCAGAGACGAATTTACAGCCCCGAACAAAAGAAGCGCAACAACACATAACAAACCCAATTTCAAACCCAATTTCAAACCCCATTTTCTGGACAAGCGAATACCCCCTTATTTCGTCAGTTACTCAAAGCGCAAGGCATCAATCGGTTTCAGGCGGGATGCTTTGTTGGCCGGGAACAAGCCAAAAAAGATTCCCACCAGCACGGAAAAAGAAAAAGCCAGCAACGCCACGCCCGGGGATACGGTCATGGTCATATTCATGATTGTGCCTATTGCTTTGGAGCCCAACATACCCACAATTATGCCCAATATGCCGCCCATACTGCTGACAACTACCGCTTCCACCAGGAACTGGCGTAAAATATCCCTGCGTTTGGCCCCTATGGCCTTTCTGATGCCGATTTCCCTGGTTCTTTCGGTAACAGATACCAACATGATATTCATAATACCAATACCGCCAACCAGCAAGGATACTCCCGCTATTCCGCCCAGCATCAGAGTCATGGTTCCCGTTACCTGGTTCACTGTTGATAACATTTCCGCCTGGTTAAAAACCCGGTAATTGTCCTCATCCTTAAACTTTCTTAACAAAGCTGCTTCTACCTGTCTGACAACAATATCCACATCCTCTTTCGATTTAGCCTGCAAGGAAACAGAACTGATCTGCGGGTTGGCCAAAAGGCGCATGGCGGTTGTAATTGGGATGATAACTTTGTCATCATTGGACCCACCCATGCTGCTCCCTTTTTCTTCCAATAAGCCAACCACCTTGAATTTCACGCCGTTAATTTTTACTTCCTGGCCTATAGGATTGCCAAAACCAAAGAGCTCCCGGCTGACTTCGCTACCCAACAGAACTACTTTTTGCCGGTATTCAATATCAACCGGGAGAAGAAACCGGCCGGCACTGGTCTTTTGATTACGCACCGTAGCGTATTGCTCGTTGGTGCCTTCCAGGGAGGTATCTACTTTTTTTGTCCCATACTTTACCGTTACACTGCTGGATATGGTCGGGGCTATTCCGCTTACTCCCGGCCTATCCCCCAACTTCAGGGCTTCCTGATAACTCAAACCACTAACCTCTCCCCGACCTCTAATGTTAACTGATATCAGGTTGGAGCCCAGGCTTTCAATTTGTCCGGTCACCTGTTTAGCTGACCCCTGGCCGACAGAAACCAGGATAATTACGGCGGAAACACCGATAATCACTCCCAGCATAGTCAGGAACGACCGCATTTTATTAGCTCTGATCCCTGCTATGGCCAGCTTGACCGCCTGACTGAAATTCATCTAATCACCCGCTTTCGTATCGCTGACAATCATGCCGTCCTGAATGCGCACAATGCGCTGGGCCTGCCTGGCTATATCCAGGTCATGAGTAATAAGTACAACAGTATGACCAAGCTGATTCAGTTGATGCAGCAACTGAATTACTTCCTTTCCCGATTTCGAGTCCAGAGCACCTGTAGGTTCATCAGCCAGAATGATAGGGGGCTCCCCGGCCAGGGCCCTGGCAATAGCCACCCTTTGCTGCTGCCCGCCGGAAAGTTGGGACGGCAGATGGTCCATCCGGTCTTCCAGGCCTACCAGTTTGAGAAACCTCACTGCCTTTTCCCTGCGCTCGGCGGCACTGGTACCACGGTATATCAGGGGGAGTTCCACATTTTCCAAAGCAGTCAGTTTACTGAGCAGATTAAAGGCCTGGAATACAAAGCCAACTTTTAAGTTGCGGATCTCGGCCAGTTCATCGTCACTTAAACGGTCAGTGGGGTGATTGTCTATTATTACTGACCCGGAAGTAGGGGTGTCAAGGCAACCGATCATATTCATTAAAGTTGATTTCCCTGATCCCGATGGCCCGATAATGGCCACAAATTCCTGAGGACGGATGTGGAGAGATATGTCTTTGAGGACCTGCAAAGGAGTACTGCCGGTTTGATATATTTTGGACAGATTTTCAATCCTTATCATGTTATCCTTCCCCTTCCGGTGTCTGGACTAATGCCAGGCTCCCGATCCGCTGCTGCGGGTTCCGGAATTTCTGTTACTGCCTGGCGGTGGCCCGCCGAAACCCGGCATCATGGTTCGGGCATTCCTTGTATCAGACTGCTGGCCGGGAATAAGTATTTTGTCCCCTTCCTTTAAACCCTGCGTTATCTCGGCAAAACTTTCATTCATCAGTCCTACGGTAACAGGCCTCATATTACGCCCCTGGCCCGAACCGTCGTCAGCCGGCACCAATACAAATTTCCTCTGGCCCCTTTCCTGGAGGGCCTCAACAGGTATCAATACAGCGTTGTCTTTTCTGGCCACAACAATGGTCACATTGGCTGTCATCCCGCTCTTTAGCAGCTTCTCGGAATTGTCCACCAGGATGGTAACGTCAAAAGAAGCAACATTATTGGTTACCTGACCTTCTTCGGCAATCTCCGTGACCTTACCTTTAAATACCCGGTCCGGAAGAGCATCCACTGTTAAATTGGCCACCTGCCCGATTTTAACCTTGGCAATGTCCACTTCATCCACCGGGAATGAAACTTCCACCTGGTCTGTATTGATGATTTTTCCAAAAGTTTTGGCGGACCCTGTCGTCGAACTGCTTGCCGAACTTTGCGTGTCGCTGGTTTTCGTACCGGTACTACCCGAACTTCCGGTGCCTATTTCGTCACCTTCCTTGATATCCATCCCTGAAACAATCCCATTTATGGGAGCCGTCACCTTCAGGTCAGCCAGTTGTTGCTGCAAATCATTTAAGTTCAGCAGTGCCTGTTCATATGCTACCTGTTGGGTTTTCTGTTCGCTCTGGGCTGTATCACTGTGCAAAGCAAAAAGCTTTTGCCCTTTCTTAACGGTCTGGCCTTCCTGCACATAAATTGCGGCAACTTCGCCGTTCAAGGTCGCCTTGAGCCCCGTCTCGTTCATCCACTGCAAGGAACTGACCGCCAAAGCATCCACCTGTTTCCCGCCTACAGTCACCGTACCAAAAGCCTTCATTCCGGAAGAAAGATTACCCCTGGCGGCAACGGCCACTTTAATGTAAACCCGGTTTTCGCCGCTGTAGCCCGAAACGGGCTGGCTGTTTTTAACAATCACCCGTCCTTCTACTGTCTCACCCTGATCCGGTAAAAATACTTCAACTTTTTGATTTACATAAACCTTTTTGGCAGTATCGCTGTCTACAGGCATATCAAAAACAAGCTGGCTGTCATCCTGCAACGTTGCCAGAACTGCACCTTTGGAAATTTCCTCACCCTTTTTTACTTCCAGGTTTACTATCCGTCCTGAAAAAGGAGCCGTAATTATGTCATCAGACAATTGAGTTGAAGAATCTTTCAGATTTAACGCAGCTTTTTCCAGTTCCAGACGGGCATTGGCCACCTCCACACCAAGGGAGTCATTAACCACCTCTGCCAGGAGGTCGCCTTTTTTCACTCTGTCACCGTTTTGCACATATATTTTTTTTACCGTACCTGATACATTGGGACCTATATTTTCTGCTGCAACGGGAACTATAGTACCGGTCCCCGTTACCGTGACCTCGATGGAACCTCGTGTTACCTCTGCCTGGGCCGTATTTTGCAGCGCAGAGGCGTCCGTCTGCTGGGTGGTTCTATAGGTACCGTAAACCGCAACTACTAGCACCAGAGCTACAGCGGCAGTAATTTTTTTATGTTTCACCATCAAATTTTTCACCGAACCGAAAAGAGCGGAAATTTTCCCGGTGCCAGACACATTACCGCCAGAATTTGCAGGCAGCTTCAACCAAAACCCCTCCTTTATATCGCATTTTTTAGCCAACCTCCCCAAAATTTTCTATCACAAATAAACTACATATAATTATAAAGACTCTTTGTGTCCGTTCTGTGAACATTATGTGATTTATCAGATAAATTATGGCTAAGCCGTCACGTATACGGGACAGTCAAATATCTTTTTTGTCAAATAAAGAAAATCCCAGGGCAAACAGAATCAGACTGTGAGACAGCATAATCAGGAAGGTGTTAATAAGTCTCCCGGCGCTGACAGCGCTGCCGGTCCACATCATGTACCAGTCCGTATACGAAAAAGGACTTACTTTGGCCAGTGTGGGAAAAAGAAATGGGGTAGCCTTTCCCGCCAAGTATACAAAAACAGATGTTATCAAAGCAGCCCCGCTATTCCTAAAAAATTGGGCCAGAAAGACCCCTATGATACCAAGGACGAGCATGGGCACAACAGCCATAATATAAGCCAGGAGCGTCTGAAATAAATCTGTCAGGCTTAAGGCACCGCCATTAAGAAAAAAACCTGCAATAACCGAGACGACAAATAGTAGTGCAAGACTCACAACGACAAAAAACGCAATGGCGATATTTTTTGAAAGGAACACCTTAAACCTCGTTACGGGCCGGGTCAGGGTAAGTTTTAAAGTTTTATCACCCAGTTCACCCGAAAAAAGATCTGCTGCCATACTGAAAATAAAAAGGGGCAGCAGAAGTGAGGAGAATAACCCCAGCATCGAAATAGGAAAACTGGCCGAGTTAACTGCAAAAATTCCTAACGCATTTTGACCAAAAACAAATAAGGCTGCCGTCCCGGCAGGAACTAAGACCGTAATTATCAGAAAAACAACATTTTTTTTCCTCTGGAATATCTTTTGCGTTTCGTTTACTGAATTAACTATGATTCTGTTCATCGCAAGAAGCTCCCCCCTTCCCCTCTTAACTGGCTGATATAGTAATCTTCCAAAGAATTATACTGATCACTCAATAACTCGCTGACCCTTCCTTCCCTGATCAGTTGTCCGTTAATAATAATACCTATCCTGTTGCAGATAAGTTCTATTTCATGGATTAGGTGGCTGGAAATAAAAAAGGTAATTTGTTTTTCGCCGGCCAGATGAGTAATGGTATTTCTGACGTCAACCATTCCTTCTATATCAAGGCCGTTAACGGGTTCGTCCAAAATCACAAATTCCGGTTCCGATAGGATGGCCAGCGCCAGGCCAAGCCTTTGCTTCATTCCCAATGAAAAAGTTCCCACCTTTTCATGTTTGAACGGCCCCAGACCAACATCTTCCAATACTTCTTCAATCCGCGTCTTTTTTATATCACTGTAAAACCTCGCCGCCAATTCCAGGTTTCGGTATGCGCTCATATATTCATAGGCATCGGCCGTTTCTATAAGGCACCCTACTTTGGCCATTGCCTTTTCAAACTGTTCTGTAATGTCATATCCGAAAATTTTTACTTCACCCTTGTCCGCCCTGGACAGACCGGTAATTATTTTCATTACGGTGGTTTTGCCCGCTCCGTTAGGCCCGAGAAAACCGAAAACATCGCCTTTGAATATGTCAAAAGTTATATTTTTTATACCTCTTCCATTTCTGTAAAGTTTGGTCAGGTTTGTTACTTCCAGAATCTTTTCCATGTTTTTTCCCCTTTCCCAAAAAAAATTGGATTACGAACCTATTAACGCAAAGACCATGCAGATAAAAAGAAAGGCCGCAAAGTTCATGTCGAACTTTGAGGTCTAAAATTTTGGGGTCCTTGTACCGCTGGGGCATTAGCGTTTTATTTTTCGTGCCTGTAATTTTCAGGGGAAATTATATTTACCTGCTTCCCGCTGAGGTCTACCGTATCTGGAGTGGTACTGTTGTAATTTGAAAAGCCGGTATCAATATTGATGACTACCTCGTGACCATTTCCTTTAGCGTCAGTGCCGGTAATAGTAATGTTTTCAGTCTGTTCCTGAATAAGGTTGTCTTTGTTGATTTTTGCCTCTACATCAATATGGCTCACCCTGATATTGTCCACCAGTCTGGGCAATTTATCCTGCAGGCTATTTTCGAACGCGAAATCCATAGGCTTATTTCCCATGTGTTTTAGCTCTTTGTCCAGATTTTTCACCATCAGGGAGGCCACAGCATTAATTATCGGCGAAATCTGTTTGTCTGAAAGTTGCAAAGCTACTTCTTTCGTTCCGTCGGGATTGCTATTTAAGGTAATATAGTTTTGGATAGTGCCCGTCAGAGCGTCAGCAACATTTTCTATGTCCTTAATCCGGCCCGGGTCGTCTTCCCGCCATTCCTTTTTATGATTTCTTTCCCTGCCACGTTGCAGTACGTTGTAGACACTGCTGTCACTGCTTTTAATAACTGTTTTATTATCTTGTCTGTACATATCCACGGTTTTCTGAAGGCCCCCGGAAGTAACCGTAACACTGTTGCTCATAGACTCTTTTTCTTTATCCAACTTGGATATGGCATCGACTTTAAATAAAAGTTTCCCGTTGTCTTTTACTGTAACTTCCGTTTTCGGTGTTATGCTGTTTACAGCATAGGTATTTTTTAGAGCCTCTTTGTAAACATCGTACCCGGAAGTCCCGGATATGGCAGCAAAAGCCGTGGTCCCTAACAATACGCCACCC
Organism: Thermincola sp. GK-1; assembly: GCF_059412445.1. Classification (NCBI taxonomy): domain Bacteria; kingdom Bacillati; phylum Bacillota; class Clostridia; order Eubacteriales; family Thermincolaceae; genus Thermincola; species Thermincola sp. GK-1. The sequence goes on along the minus strand of NZ_JBSQAT010000009.1, from coordinate 123,940 downwards.
ACTGCCACAGTTCCAAGGATAGCCATTAACTTTTTGTTCATGTTTTCCCTCCTTCGTTTCTAAATTAACCCGATTTACATTTACAATTTATACCTCCTTCATCACCTCCGGTGTAATTAATTAAGCCGGCCCACACTTTTATTTTGAAATACAAACCTTAAAACCACCTTAAAAATGTTTTTTAAAAACCTCTTTTCTTAATGTAATTCCAAGGAAAATAGGTTAACATTATGTTGAGGTGATTTTATGAGGCTGCTTCTGGTGGAGGACGAAAAGAGGCTGGCAGACGCTCTCGCGTATATTTTTAAAAAGAATAACTACGGTATTGACGTGGCTTATGACGGTATAGCCGGGCAGGAAATGGCCGAGACGGGTATCTATGACTTAATCATCCTGGACCGGATGCTCCCCAAAAAAGAAGGCGTTTCTGTCCTAAAACACCTTAGAAGCATAGGAATAAAAACACCGGTTCTCCTGCTCACCGCCAGAGATGCCGTGGAAGACCGGGTGGAAGGCCTGGATGCAGGCGCCGATGACTATTTGGTGAAACCTTTTGCCACAGAGGAATTGTTAGCCCGGATCAGGGCCTTGGCCAGACGGCAGAGTGAAAATTTCCACAGTGAAAAAATACGTGTCGGCTCTCTTACGCTTGACCCGCTTCACTGTGAAATTACCTGCGGAGATGAAAAAGTCAGACTGACATATAAAGAGACCCAACTGCTTGAACTTTTTATGCGTAACAGCGGGCAGGTGATAACCAAGGAACAAATCCTGGACAAGGTATGGGGAATTGATTCGGAAGTGGAGATAAACAACGTGGAAATTTACATTCATTATCTGAGAAAAAAAATAGTTCCGGAAAAAAGCAAAGTGCGGCTGGAAACTGTAAGAGGGGTTGGCTACTGCCTGAAGGAGGAACCCGATGTTTCGCAGGCTAAAAATTAAACTTATATTGATTAATGTAGTTGTGGTAACTATAATATCCGCTTTCTTTATGATAGGTATCTACGCCCTGATGATGCGAAGTATGCACCGGGAGTCGGACCAGTTAATGCAACTTATTGCTTCCGATGCAGGTTCAAATCCGGGGACCTACACTTCCCGTCCCAGATGGCAAAGACTTAATTATTTTTATGTAAAAGTAGACCATTCCGGCGATATTCTGGAAACGGCGCAAAATATACCCATTTCCCAGGAACAACTGCAAACGCTGATTAAAGAAGCCTTGAGCCATCCAGAGCAAAGGGGCTTCATAAGGCATCGTCAACACGACGAATACTATCGTTTTCTGAAAGCGCCCCTGAAAAACGGGCAAGGACTTACAATCGTTTTCTTAAATTCAGAGTCCGAGGAAAGGGTTATTGGTCATCTGTTGGCAGCCTTTGCTATTACAGGCCTTGGCGGAATAGCAGTAGCTCTGTTAGGCAGCCTTTTTATGGCCAACAGAGCTCTAATCCCCATTAAAAAGTCCTGGGAACAACAAAAAAATTTTATTGCCGATGCCTCCCACGAATTACGCACTCCCCTTGCCGTAATTCAAACAAATTTAGATATTGTGAAAAGCAACCCCAATGAAAAAGTAGCAACTCAAACGGTATGGTTGGAAAATATCGAGGCTGAAACCAAGCTAATGACCAAAATGGTTACCGACATGCTCCTTCTGGCCAGAGCTGACTCCCACCAATTACCTGTTCACATGGAATCTTTCAAATTAAATGAAGCTGCAGAAGAAGTTTTAACGCCATTCGAACCGGTAGCAGTCCGGCGAGGTCTGAGACTAAACAAAAAATTTGGACAACAAATCAACTTTGACGGGGATCAAACACGGATTAAGCAGTTGATTGGGATTTTAATCGACAATGCAATCAAATATACGCCCGCCGGTGGCGAAGTCAGCCTTGAAATACATGACCATCCCTATAACATTGAAATTATAGTGACAGACACCGGGGAAGGGATTGAAAAAGAACACTTAGATAAAATATTTGAACGTTTTTACAGAGTGGATAAAGCCAGGTCTAGGGAGAGCGGCGGTACAGGGCTAGGCCTCTCCATAGCCGAATGGATAGTCAAGGAGCATCACGGCACCATAAAGGTTTCGAGTTCACCGGGTGCGGGGGCCACCTTTGTGGTGAATCTTCCCAAACGAAAATAGAGGTCGTCAGACCTCTATTTTTCTGCCAGGGTAACGGTTGCTTTCTTAATCGTCCCATCCCGGTAGACTTCTACAACCAACTTATCATTAACTTTGCTTTTTTGAACGATCTCCTGCAGGCCTTCAGCAGTTGTTACCGTTTTCCCGTTGACTTTCTGAATAACATCACCGGCCCGCAAACCGGCCTTCTCAGCAGGACTGCCGGATAGTACGTTAGCTATGAGAACGCCTTCAGTTTTCTCAATTCCGTAATATTGGGCCATACTGGAATCAAGGGTTTGGATATTCACGCCCATATAAGGCCTTACTACCTTACCCTTCTCCAACAGGTCTTTTAATACATCCGCCACAGTGGAAGTAGGAATGGCAAACCCAATTCCCTGGGCTTCGGCATTTACGGCTGTATTAATACCTATTACCTCGCCAGCCAGATTTAGCAGGGGGCCGCCACTGTTCCCTGGGTTAATGGCCGCGTCGGTCTGCAGTAGGTTCTTATATTCCCGGGAATCTATGGTGACAGGACGGCCCTTAGCGCTTACCACCCCAACTGTGACGGTGTGGTCAAGGCCGTATGGGTTTCCAATGGCGATGGCCCAATCACCTGCGTTCACCTGATTGGAATCCCCCATTTTCAGGTAGGGTAAATCTTTGCCCGCATCAATTTTAATCACAGCCAGATCCAGGTCATAATCGGAACCAATCACTTTAGCCTTAAAGGGCCTGTCATAACTTACTACCTTGACATTGATTTCGCTGGCGCCGTGAATTACATGTTCATTGGTAAGGATATACCCGTCTTTATTAATAATGAACCCGGAACCTACACCTCGGTTTGACTCTGCCCCAGAGTGATAAGGCATTTGACGGCCAAAAAAATCTCTATAGAAGGGGTTTGTAAAATAAGAATTCCCGGAAATTTGAGTAACGGTTTCTATATTAACAATGGCGGGACTTACCTTTTTAACTATACCGGCGATATCGGGCAGTTTATTGGCCTGACTGACGGAAAGACTGGCAGGTACAACGTTCTGGGCTGCGCCGGTCTGAGTTTTAGCCAGATCCGAAAAATAATTGGCGTAAGCAAAAATCCCCCCCAGGACAAACATTGCTCCGACCAGGAAACTGACCATCGTAGCAGCGACAGCGCGGATAAACTTAGGTTTTGTTTCCATTGACATGGTCTAACACTCCTTTTGCTTCTTTAATCCCCTTTCAAAGTGACAAGTTTATTATAAAAACTATATGTGTCCACCTTGTGAACAATATGTGTATTTTAGGTGAATATGTGTTATAAAAAATTAAATGAGGCTAAATGTTTAGCATTCAGCCTCATCAATTTCAAACCAAAACAGGACTCCATCGTCTTTATTTTCAGCTCCATAAGCATTGTGATGGGCTTCAAGAATCCCCCGTACTACAGATAATCCTAAGCCCGTTCCTCCATAAGTCCGGGTCCTGGCTTTATCAACCTTATAAAAACTGGTCCAAATCTTATCCAAGGAATCTTCGGGGATAGGGTTGCCGGAATTGTACACACTAACCCGGACTTTATTGTTTCGGCAGGTTACCTCTATTCTTATGATCTTACTCTCATCGATATGATTAATAGCATTATTAAGGTAATTGATTAAGACCTGTTCAATTCGGACAACATCACCATAAACAAACAGGCTTTTTTCATTTTTAACGTCTAACCTAATTCCTTTTTCCGCAAAAATGGGCCGGAATTTTTCTAGTACATGCTCAATAAAAGCAGAAACTTCAAACACGGTCTTTTCCAGTTTCAAATATCCCGATTCTATCTGCGACAAGTCCAGCAAATCTTTGACCAGCCTGTTCATCTTGTCCGCTTCATCCATGATTACATCACAGTAAAAATTCCTGCTTTCCTCATCCTCATTAACATTTAACTTTAAACCTTCTGCATACCCCTGAATTAAGGCTATAGGGGTCTTTAACTCATGGGAAACATTCGAAATAAACTCCTTCCTCATCTTATCGATACGCCGTTCACGCTCGATATCTTCTTTCAATATTTCATTGGCTTCTTTTAACTCAGAAATTGCCTTATCCAATTGATCGGACAACGAATTAATGCTTTGACCTAACTGTCCGACTTCGTCTTCAGATTGGACAGGGTATTTCCTGCTGAAATTCAGTTTGGACATTTCCTGGGCAATGTCATTTAATTCAAGAATAGGTTTGGTGAACCGGTTAGCAAATAAAAATACAGCAATGCCCCCCAGAACAATTGTGAGCAGACCGGTAAACAAGAAAAACCTGTTGGCTATAGCAGTACCTTCGTTAATTGCCGCAATTGGGGTGTTCAAAACCAACATTTCACCGTTACTCAGCCTGGCAGCCAAGGCGAGAAAGTTTGTTTTCAACCGGGGGTCTGTGGCCACATCCATAATATATTCTCCTATATCGAGGTCCTGCAGTTCCATCATCATATGGGGGGGTAGGGGCAACAGCTCGAACAGCTTTCTTCCATGTTCTAAACTAAATAACCTGAAGGATGTATTGTACTTCAGCTCATAGTCCGGGCTGAGAATGCTAATATTTATACCTCTGTTCCTTTCCAAATTTTCTAATTCAAGGGCTATCGACTCGGGATCGCCCTTATACAGATTGTCAATCATCTTGGCGCTCTCTACTAAAGATGCCCGCTTCTGCCCGATGTAGTACCTGCCAAGAAACTGAGAGTTCAATACCAGCGAGAAGGCTACAAAAAATACAATTAAACCGCTCATGCCCAAAAAAAGCCTGGTCCTTAAGGATATTTTCACTTCCTCACCTCAAATCTATATCCCAGCCCCCGGACAGTCTGGATAAGATAACTTTTTTCTCCTAACTTCAGCCGGAGTTTCTTGATGTGCGTATCCACCGTTCTTACATCACCGAAATAATCGTAATCCCAGACGGCATTTAAAATCTGCTCCCTGCTCAATGCTCTGCCCGCGTTTTCCGTCAGGTACAACAGCAGTTCAAATTCCTTGGGGCTCAGGTCTACCGGTTCACCGTCCACATAAACATACCTGCCCTGCTCATCAATTTCCAACCCGTCAAAGGCCCTGACTGCTCTGTTATTCTGAACGCGCCTTAACAGAGCCTGTATCCTGACGGCCAGTATCTTCAGACTGAAGGGTTTGGCAATGTATTCGTCAGCGCCCAGGTCAAAACCAAACAGCTCGTCGGATTCCTCTCCCCTGGCAGTGAGCATGATAATAGGAACCTGGGATGATTTTCTGATTTCCCTGCATACCGTCCATCCGTCGTAACCAGGCATCATTACATCCAGGATAATTAAATCTATATCGTTATTACCATAAAACAGGTCAAGAGCCTGACGCCCATCGGCAGCTTCAATTATTGCATAACCTTCTTTTTTCAGAAAATCTGCCACCAATTTTCTCATCCGGGCTTCATCATCGGCGATCAATATTTTTCCGGCACCCATTTCTCCACTCCCCCTGTATCCGGTACAGCCAGTACAGGACACCACTATTATACTGTAAAATATAATTTATCTTTAATTACAGTGTATACAAAAACGGGTTTGAAGAAAAGCATAATGTTGCAAAGGAAAAAGCTCCATAATTTTCGGTAATTATGGAGCACAACTTAAAGAAAAATATTCTGCATCTACAGACTATTAACGTCTGCCGCCTCTGAATCCTTCGGCTTTAAAACCTCCGTGCGGGAGTACCTTACGCACTGCATCGGCCTGTTCCTGTGTAATTACCCCGTCAGTTACCAGTTGTGTTAATGGGTTTTTAAATTCTTTCCTGTTATTTTCCATGTATGCCCGGCGCTCTTCAGGAGTCATATCCTTTGTCTTTTCAAATAGAGCCTCCCGGTTCTTTTGAGCATTTTCAAACTGTTTTACAATTTTATCAGCCTGTTCCTGAGTAATGGTGCCTTTTTCTACAAGCCCTTTCAGACTGTCAGCGGTCCTCTCAAGTTGCTGTTTCTGTGCCAATTCCCGCATTGCACCGTAAAACGCGTCAGCCTGTTCCTGCGTAATCACGCCGTCAGATACCAGTTGTTCAACAGGGCTTTGTGGTTTTTCCCGGTTTTGCATGTAAGAGCGAATTTCTTTCAGGGTCATGTTTTCCATTTTCTGCGCCATCTCTTCACGCTCTTTTTCAGCTTCGTTGAATTTCTGCAGGATTTTATCCGCCTGCTCCTGGGTAACAGTCCCTTTTTCTACAAGGGCTTTCAGGCTGTCTGAAATCCGTTGTTGGTGTTGCTGGTCTGCTATTTCCCTGATTTTTGCCTTAATGGTATCGGCCTGCTCCTGCGTAAGGATGTTGTTTGTTACCAGTTGGGTAAACAGGTCCTGTCTTGCCCCAGGCCTTGTTCCAGGATCTTGGGCCTGCCTCTCTTGGGCTAATTTGTCAATATAAGCTTTTATTTCATCGGCTTTGTTCTGAGTAATTACTTCCTCCTTCACTAGTTGGTCAAGGGTGTCCTGGGACAGCATTTGCCCGCCGGCCCTAAAATGCCCTCTGCCTTTCATCATTCCTCCTGCACCTTGTAACAATTTTCCTACCACAGGAATTTTCCCTGCCCAACTGTTTGAAGCGGCGTTGTCTGTGTCACCCGCAAAGGCCAGCCCTCCTGTAAGCAGTAACCCTCCTATCAATACTCCGCTGAGGGCTGTAACAACAGTTTTTCTTTCCATGGTCTCATCCCATCCTTTCTGTTATTTGTTTTTCTTTTTCTTTTCAAGTTCAGTATATCCAGCCATTGTGTCCGTTTTGTGAACAGTGGGTGAAAGTTTGATGTAAATCAATTTTGCCACTCACTTATCCAAAAAAATTTTAAACCATCGCCTAAGTAACGTTACTTTTCAATAAACTTAATATACTTCATATACTCCTCTCCCCATTTGTACATTATATCCATAACTTCTAAAAATTTTTTACCAATGTCGGTTAACGAATACTCTACTTTAGGCGGAACTACTTTATATACTTCCCGGTGTATAAGTCCATCACGTTCCAGTTCTCTTAATTGTTGAGTCAGATAACCCTGCCTGATATCAGGTAAAGCGCGCTGCAATTCACTAAAATGTTTTACACCGTCTTTTAATAACCATATGATTACCAGTTTCCATTTTCCTGCCATTACGTTTTGCGTTATACCTATGGGACATTTAATCTCTAATAATTCTTTTCTTGGTTTCAAATTTAGCTCCCCCTTCATAGTACGTTTTTTTATACTATGTTCAAAAAAACATCGTACTTGCATATGCAGTTCTTATATTATACCATGTGAACAAAAGGTAATTCATCAATTTAAATAGGAGGTTTTTTAATGAAAGAAATAGTAGAGTTTCTAAATGAGAATAAGATGGGCGCTTTTGCAACAGTAGACAACGGTCAACCGCGAGTCAGACCGTGGGGGTTTATGATGGAGGAAAACGGCAAATTCTATTTCTGCACTGCCAACACCAAGGATGTATTTAAACAATTGCAAAAAACACCGTTTTGCGAATTTACGTCCACGTCAAAAAATATGGTAACTGTCAGACTATCCGGTAAAGCAATCTTTACTAATGATGTAAATATCAAACGCAAGGTTCTCGAAAATAACCCTGATGTAAGAGCAATTTATCATTCTGAAAATAATCCTGTTTTTGAAGTATTCTATATTGAACACGGCGAAGCCTCCATATCTGAGTTTGGCCAACCACCAAGAAAATTTAATTTTTAATAAATATACATAATCAAAAAATTAAAGGCCGATTAAATAACCTGAGGAGGAAGGATGATTGCTGACCATGAATGAAACTTTAAAAGTTATTCATAACAGGAGGAGTATTAGAGCGTATAAATCCGAACAAATAACCGATTCTGAATTGCAGCAAATATTAGATGCTGCTTTGATGGCCCCTAATGCTGTGAATCAGCAAAAATGGCATTTCACTGTGATACAGGATAAAGGCCTGCTTGACCGAATGGTAAACACAATAAAAGAAAATATTTTGAATTCGGGTAATGAGTTTTTAAAACAAAGAGCAAGCGCCCCTGATTACCATACCTTTTATCATGCTCCTACAGTTATTCTAATTTCCGCAGATGAAAAGGCTCCATTGATACAAATCGATTGTGGATTAGCAGCCCAAAATATTACATTAGCGGCAGAATCACTGAACATAGGGTCTTGCATTATTGCATCTTCTGCTTTCCTCTTTGCATCGGAAAAAGGCAGCCAATTCAAAAAGGAATTGGGAATTCCGGAAGGGTATAATCATATTTGCACAATAGCGCTTGGCTACAAAGCCGGTGAAAATCCGGCCGCACCACCCAGAAACAAAGATGTGATTAATTACGTAAAATAGTATCCGGCATACAAGCTATACAAAGCGAGTAGGCCCATGATTAATTCATGGGCCTACTCGCTTTACTTCTTCTCCGGCACCTTGAGGAAAAACCTGATGGTCGGACCTTCCCGCAAAGGCTCCCGCAGTACAATATAACCGTGTTTTACCGCTTCTTCCGGCACTGTGCGGAAGGATTGCGGGCAGTCAGCCAGCACTTCCAGGGTCTGACCCGGCTGCATTTTACCAAGGGTCTCCAAGCTGTAAATCAGCGGGTACGGGCATGGCTCTCCCCGCAAATCAAGTACCAGATCAACCGATAATTCCTCTCCGGCCAAATCATTCCCCTCCCCTATTGATTATCCGAAACCGCAATGGTGTTGACTTCTACCGGCAGGCGCAGTTCCAGCGCGTACTTGTGGCGTTTCTCCCGCCAGCGGGCCCAGGTGTAGATGAGCCCCAGGAAAACAAAAGTTGCTGCCAATGCCCCCCAGGGGCCAAGGATTTTAATCAGATCCACTTTGGGATACGGAGCTACCAGGAAAGTATAAAGGCCCTTGTCCCAGGCCACCGCCAGGATAGTGGCGCCGATGATATTGCCCAGGCCAACGACCCAGAAATTCACCTGGCCTTCCATAGCCCGGTACATCCAGCCGGTCTCGCACCCACCGGCAATAACGATACCAAAACCGAAGAGCAACCCGCCAATAACAGCCCCTGCTCCGGCCCACATCACCTTGGCCGGTACTCCCTGCATAATGAAATATAATGTACCCAGGGACTGCACCGCCATACCCACGACAATTGCCTTGGTTACCGTAGCCCGGCCCACCAGCCAGAGGTCGCGGAAAGCAGAGGTAAAGCAGACCTGTCCACGCTCGATTACCGCTCCAAAGGCTAACCCGAACAGCCCGGCCAGGGCCAGCTTGCCATTACCGGCCTGCCAGGCAAGTACCGCCCAGCCCAGGGCCACAGCAGCCAGGAACCAGCCGATGACAGGCTGCCGGCTCTTTACCGTTTCTGCCGCCACTACCCGGCGACCGGGCAGGATTACAGGTTTACCTAAGAAAAAAGGCATCAGGCTTACTTTGAGGCCGAAATAGGTCCCGGCAATGGTAGCTAATGTAAAAAGCCACGCATGCAGGGTAAACTGCGGAATTCCCGTAAACATGGCTGCCAGATTGCAGCCCATGGCCAGCCTTGTACCAAAGCCGGCAATTATTCCGCCCAGCAGGCCCTGCACCAGCCGGCGCCGCTGCACCGGCACCCGGAGCTTGAAATTACCGGCCAAAAGAGCGGCAATAAGAGCCCCACCGAACATACCAAAAACCACCCAGCCATCCACCCGGTCCCACGGTAGCCCCTTCAATTTAATAATTTTAAAATAACTCATATTAGCCGTATCATAGCCCAGCAACTGTAGGATATGACCACCCCAGCGGGTAAATTCGCCGGTCACGGCCCAAACCGTCTGTAGGAGGCCGAAATATAGGGCGCTCAGGACGCCCAGTACCAAAACAGCAGTCATCGGGTGCCAGTGGTCCCGGAAGGCACGCCGGTAAAACCTGCTCCAACCGGTTTCCTTAACCTGAAACATTTCCATCATTCATCTCCTTTTGACTGAAGATTAGGATTATCCTTGGCCAATATTTCCGGGATATATTTTATTACAATAGACTCTTATAAGTCCAATAAATTATTTTTATTACCACCAGCTATAAAATAATGGTTTTTTATCGGGCTATTGTGAAAGTTACATGGTAGGAAAAGGGGAGGTTAAATAATTCCTCCGCTCTGGGCGAAATAAAAAACCCCTTACTCTAAAAACAAAAACGGCAACAGTCCCAAAACCACTAATATAAATACAAATCATGCCATTATATTCCATTAATATTTTGTACTAAGACTGCATACCTATTACTAATCTTTAATTAAAGGATTGTGAATACCATGTACGTTTTGCGAAATTTGATTAATTATATTGGAATCGTTTCTCCACAGGAATACCCTGCGAAGCCATTACACTTCAAACAATTTACTCTCTTAAAAAAAATTGTTGTGCCGGATGCAAAGCCTGATATTGAATCAATTATTAAAGTAATATCAAGTGCTAAAATAATTAATACCAGGCAAATAGAAACTCCTTACAATAAAAAATATATAATTGAAGGAAAAGTATCTTAACGCTTTATTTACACAGCTGCTACACCAAAACAATCAGTACACAGTTTTGAATCAAGTAGTTATTTCTGTGAAATTATTGAAGGAAATTTTGAGCTAGAAAATATAACTACGAAAGTCGTGATAGAAGATATAAACATAATTCACCACGACCTTCGTAGTCTTTTTGAATGTAAAGTATTATGCGCAATCATCGAGTATACCGGAGACGAAGAAGAAGAGGAAGAAGAATAACTAAGGTGCCAATACTGGACCCAATGCGGCAACCAAAGTTGTGTATACAAACAGGACTACACACTTGTCAATTGTCCTTGGGTCCAGCAAATTTACTTCAACATCTTCGATAATCACATTAACTGGCCCAGCTAATAAATCTGTTAGAGATAAACCTAAAGAAGCCAATAAAGTTTCAACTGTTCCTCCTGCTGGAATAATCAACGGGACATCGATATACGTACAAAACGGTTTTTCGTAATAAGCTGAATGAACAGATTGTTCTGGAACCAATGCAGTATAAATTATCTTTTGTTTTAATAATCCTTCTACAACAATTTTAATCCCTGTTGGAGTTAATATTGTCCTACTATCAGTCACTTGTGCTTCCACTAATAAAGTATTAATCTGTTCAATATCCGGTTTCGTGGCAGGAATAGTTAAATTTTCCTGTATAGCTGCTTGATTATGCGGATTCAATGGACCAATAACAGGAAACTCCGTCGGATCAGTAATCCCAATTATCTGTACAAAATCTCTCAAAACACTTCCAGCCAAAATAATCACTCCTTTTGTTAATTCACCACGTGGTTGTGGTGTATTACATCTTATGTAATGTCTATGATTCTTGACACTTTTTTTTTAACTTACTTGAGTATCTTGGTCATTCGCAGGTTGGGGAAAATTAGGTAAGGAAGTGTCGCTGCTCGGCTTATTTGACCGCAATATGCTCATGTTCTGTGGCCATTAGTTTTGCTCATAAACCCTGTCCGGCCATAACCCGGACAGGGTTTTAATTACCAGTCAAGCTCTTCTTCAATAATAAATCATACCATGTGGTCGTCGATTAATTTTGCTTGCTGCTCTGCTGTGTGCATTAGGCATGCCGTGCATAATTTGTTTATCTTCCTATAGACGCACTGAAAAGGGCTATAAATTAAATTTGAGAAGTACTTATTACCTCTCTTTTTTACGTATTAATTTGTGAGTTACCTGTGAGTTATCGCCCCAATTTTCAACAATTTTTAACGATTTTTAATGTCATCCGCAACAAAAACAAAAAACCCTGCGATACTTGATATCACAGGGCTTTCAAGGTTTCTTTTTTGGTGGAGATAAGGGGGTTCGAACCCCTGACCTCTTGAATGCCATTCAAGCGCTCTCCCAACTGAGCTATATCCCCACTTTTTATATCTGGTGACATTTATATATTATATATATTTCTGCAGCTTTGTCAAGCTATCTTATTTGCTATTGTTATCCAGCGGAATAGAACCGCCCGGGCCGTGCGGGTTAGCAGTTCCTGGAGAAGCAGCACCTCCTGTGCCGCCCGTGGCAGGCGGCATTCCCCCGGTCGGCATACCGGCTGGCGCACCCATACCTCCCATACTGCCACCCATACCGAGATTAGAGATAAACCATTTGTTACCTTCTTTAACCAGTTCCGCGTATAAAGTTACTTCGGGCATTTGGGCATTACCGGTTTTAAAGACTACGGAACCGGTGCCTTTATCACCTTCCGTTTTTACATCTTTGACTTCAAAGTCCTTAAACTTCATGGAACCGGATTTCTTTTCCTGTACGTATTGTTCCTTGGACTTACTGGTCTTTAGGTAACTGTAAGCCTGTTCATATTCTTTATTTTGCAAGGCCTGCACATAAGCCTTCAGTACTCCCTCTGCAGAATCAGGAGTTGCGGTTACTTTCGAACCGCTACAGCCCGCTGCAAATAAAAGTACCAAACCCAATAATAATGCGGTAACTTTTTTCAATCCCTTCCCTCCTTTCATGTATTAGTCTTTTATTCTACTCCATCTGTTGATTTCCTTTTGGTCTCACGGATAAATTTAGGGATCTTAAATATTTTCCGGAGACTAATTTAATCTGCCGGTTTTTATGGAGGGGTGGGTGGGGTGACTGGGCTACCCCACCCACCCCTCCTATAGCCCGGCCTGAAAATATCGGAACGGAAAAATTATTTAAGCTCCACTGAATCGTGGTAATTTTGTCTACAAACTGAGGGGTAGGTATTTAACCTATCCCTGCACTTCAATGCTTTGGGGCTGCCTTTTCGACAGCCCCCTTTGCCTTACTAGCGGTTAAGATCGTTATTAGTGTTAAAAGCTGAAGTACCGGTTGCTACGTAATCGCCGGACGCGCCGTAAATACCGGAAGTAATACTTGGGCTGATATTAGTGTTAACAGGACGGTTTGACCAACTGCTGCCCATGGTTCCGCCCATACCTGTCATGGACGGGCCCATTGCAGTACCAATTTGACCAGGACCGGTAAATTGAACACCTCCTGAAGCGCTCATCATTTGACTCATCTGGGCAGTAACCTGTTGGCAAAGTTGAGCCGCATGCTGTAGTTGTTGCGCAGTATTGCGTTCGGCTTGGCTCAACTGGTTGCAGATCTGGGCAATTTGATTCAGGTTACTTTGAATTTGGTTCATCATAAAAAAATACACCTCCTAGTTAATTTTCGTAATCTATTATTTATTGAAATTGGTTTTTTTATACCATAAGCGCATAATATAACCTCTTATTTCTTTTTGACCGTGATTACTCGCCAGGCAGCTTTATCGATGCGTTTATGCTTCAGTATGGTGTCTCCACTGAAAAATACCTGGTCAACCCCATCCAAAAAATCAACCGGTAGGCTTACGATTAAACGGTTACCCTTAACTTTGACGCTTGTTTTAGTAGGCAATGCAAGGCTGTTTTTCGCTAAACGCAGGGCGGTAATTCTAAAATCATATATACTCAAGTCCATTCTTTTCACATCATTATTACGCCGGAAAAGGCGTATCCGGAGATTATACCTGATATCTTTGCGCAAAGGCTTTCTTGTTTGCAATCCGACATAAAATCCATTATTGCCTTGAGCAGCGCTTAATCGAGCAATATCCCCGCCACCTTCCAACTCTGTCAAAATAGTATCTGCCGAAGGCTCGGAAAAATACGTTTCAAAAAGTTTATCAAAGTTTCCGTTGTCCACCCCTCCCTTTATAAAAGGCAGGTAGTGTTGAGGATAAGACCCAATCAGGTCATTTTTCCGGATAAACGCCTCAAGAAACGGGTCCATTACTTTTGTCTGGGTAACATATTTCTTCACCGCTTCTGATTTCAGATGTTGTTCCTTTGAAGTTAAGGCCAGATAATGCCACCGGGTATCCAGGTTTTTTAATACATAAGGAGGATGCAATTGTTTATTGGGAGCATATTCCCATGGCCATGGATAATCACCGCGATGGACCAAATAAGTCCACTCCTGAGTCCTAAAATTATTTTTGGCCAAAACATATTTGACAAATGCATTAGTGGCCCAGTGGTCGTGATGCTGGTCGTATGGATCCGGATAAAGAATATCTGTTGGTTTAAATTCATTAATAACACTGGTTAAATTCTTGACGACGTTCGCCCCGCAATATGGGGCTCCCTTCTCATAACTAAAGCTATAAGGAGAATGCCGGAAGCCATTAAGACCCTTGTGAAGATTGGTATAATCCCAGTTATATTCCCAAAGGCCGTTAATACCACCGTCAGGATATCCAAAAAAGATTACATCTTCCTGTTTCACGCCCAAAACCCCGGTGGCTTTTAAAGATTCCAAATGCCTTATTCTGCCAAGTTTTCTGAAGTCGGCAGGTTTAGGTTCGGATACTCCGAAATTTTTTTCTACAGCAACCTTGTATCCATCGCCACAGGTCATAACGATTATTTTTATTTTTTTCCCTTCCCGCAGAGCTTGTTCTATCACCCATGCTCCACCAAGGGTTTCGTCATCAGGGTGAGGTGCGATAATAAGTATACGTTCACCCATGCTAACAGGCTGTTTGTTGGGTTTCTGCAACGGGGTAAACCAATCAGCTATAATAAATCTGTTAAAATAAGCACCCAGACCTAATATAATGGTCGTGATGGCAATAAACCATTTTATATGCTTTTTTGCTCCCATAGATACTGCTCCTTAAAGAAAAGAACTTTATTAACTTAGGTTGTCTTAAAATCTAGTTTCTTAACCTGAAATTTGATTGGTTTCCGCTTACATTTTTCTTACGAATATCCTCTTGATTATGCAACATTCCTGGCCGGATTTGGTAATTAGAACTCACCGGCCCGGTCGTCAATAAACTCCATTTTAAACGGCTGCCTGGTCAAAAATTGTTCGAACTCCTTGGCAGGCACCGGTTTACCGAAGAAAAAACCCTGAAATTCATCACACTGCCGTTCCAGCATGAATTTTAACTGTTTCTCGTTTTCCACTCCTTCCGCAACCACTTTCAGTTTCAGGTTCTTGGCGAGGACAATCATGGTTGCCACCAAAGCATCGGAAGCATTCCGGGGATTTTGAGAAATATCCCTGACAAATGACCTGTCAATTTTCAGGGTATCAATAGGCGGAAAAAGCTTTAGATAACTAAGGGAAGCATAACCCGTACCAAAGTCATCTATAGATATATGCACTCCCAGGTCTTTTAACTGTTTCACCAATTTTATGGTATTTTCAAGGTTTTGCATAGCAACGCTCTCAGTAATTTCCAACTCAAGGCAATTAGGGTCTAAGCCGGTTTGCTTTAATACCCGGGCAATCATTGATACCAGATTCCTTTGCTGAAACTGGCGTGCGGAAAGGTTAACGGCCACTCTAATGGGGGCATACCCTTTCTGCTGCCAGTATTTATTTTGCATACAGGCAGTATAGAGAACCCACTCGCCTATAGGCACAATTAAACCCGTTTCCTCAGCAACAGGTATAAATTCCGCCGGTGATATCAAGCCTTTTTCGGGGTGCTTCCAGCGGATAAGGGCTTCCATGCCAACAATTTCACCGGTCATACCGTGGACCTGGGGCTGGTAAAAAAGGGTAAACTCGTGCCTTTCCAAAGCCGCCCGTAGGCTGTTTTCCAGCTCCAGTTTTGCCATGGCCATTTCATTCATGGTAAAGGTATAAACTTCATAACTGTTGCCGCCTTGTTCCTTGGCCTTATACATTGCTATGTCGGCATTTTTCAGCAAAGTCTTGGTATCTTCTCCGTTATCCGGGAAAACCGTTATGCCAATACTTGTGGTAACATGAAAATTGCGACCGGCTATAGTAAAGGGTTTTCTTAGGTTTTCACAAACGTCTTCCGCAAATTTCCGAACATCTTCTATACGGCCCACATTGGGCAGTAAAATAATGAATTCGTCACCGGATAACCGGGCCACTACCCTGCCTTTACCGACCCGTTTCTTAAGCCTTTTGGCAACATCCTTCAACAGTTGGTCGCCTACATCATGGCCCATTATATCATTAACGGTTTTAAAACGGTCCAGGTCTAAAAACAATATAGCCAGTTTCTGCTTCTTACTGCGGGACTTTATAATAGCTGCCGTTAATTTTTCTTTGAAAAAAGCCCTGTTGGGCAGTCCTGTAAGACTGTCATAATATGCCATACGCCGCATCTTCTCTTCGGCCTGTTTGCGTTCCGTTATGTCTTTACCCACGCCAAAAACCACTGCTTTCCCTTGCCAGATAGCAGGAGTAACCGTGAGCTCCATAATCTTGATTCTGTTCTTTATCAAATACTCGGCTTCGATAACACCTTCTGTTTTCCATAATATCTTGTGGGCTTGGGGCCTTTTTTCCCACCCTTTGGGTAAAAGGTCCCGCACGTTAAGAGTCAGCAGTTCTGCCCGGCTGATTTCCAAAAACTGACAGGCTGCCTCATTGCAGTCAATATAATTTCCCTTTGTATCGGTAACCAGGATAGGACTGGCCGTCCGTTCAAAAAGGGTTCTGTATCTTTCCTCGCTCTCTGCCAGAGCCTCTTCCGTCTTCTTACGTTCAGTAATATCCTCGAAGGTTTCTATACCGCCAATAATTGCTCCGTCATTATCCCGGAGCAGGTCTATATTTTTCAAAATTATGCGCACCAAGCCGCTCCTGGTCTTTATAATCCCCTCGCCTGAGGCAGGTTTCGGTACGCTGTCATCAAATAATCTGCAATGCGAACAACAAGGGCCATAGCAAAATTCCGTGCAACTCCTTCCCACTATTTCTTCCGCCGAATACCCAAATAAGTTTGCCGCCTTATCATTTATACTGGTAATAATCCGGTTAGTATTTACGGTAAATATGGCGCTGGGAATCATATTATACAATTGGTCCAGGTTATTCCACGTAAAAAATTTATGCACAACAATTCTTCCCCTGTCTCTCAGCAATCTTTAAATTAATTAATACTACACAAAACGACATTTTCCTTATTTTTACGCCATTTATATTTTTTATAGCCACATCAACGTTTCTTTTATCCATAAAGAACATAGTTACGTTTATACTATGGTTATACTGCAATAACACCTACAAATTTGTCCTAAAAAGAGCGGTCAAAAATAAAGACGGAGACGCCTGTCTTGGCTTCTCCGCTCGAGTTATCACATTTATCTTTATAAATAATTGCAGTATCATCGTGTTTTACTTCTTCTTAACATAGGGCTCGATACCAAACTTCTTGGCGGTATGATCCCGGCCAAGGTAGAAGTTCAACCAGGAAGAAGTCTGGTGGAAATCCCAGTTAGCCGGCGGAATAATTTCTTTGCTTAACTGCTCTTCTTTCCCGGAATTTTTCAGCCTGGAGTAAGCCCTTACCCAAGCACACTTCTTCTTACCGGGGTATACTTCACACCAGCCTTCAAAACTTCCGCCGCAGGCGCCGTTCCGCTGGTTCTTGGGACACTGAGACATGGGGCAGACATATGCTACGTCCATTAAAGCACAGTCACCGCAGTCTTTGCAGTCAAACAGCCCTACTTTAATCATGTGCTCAAATTTATGATATTTCTTCTCCATAGAAGTACCGTCCACAGCTTTGGCTACAGCAGTCATCGGTCCCCAGAGCGGTGTGCCCGGCTCAAGCATAAGATTATGCATGAACTTGGATAAGCGGTAAGTAAATTCCACCGGTGCATCGAGGGGACGCCCCTTCCTGTTAGTGGGTGTGGTAGTATTTAAGCCGGTTTTCTCGTCCTTTTCGTAGTAATAAAACCCGTTGGGTTGCGGATAATCAAACTCATGTATAAAGTCCATCCAGTTCTTGCTGAGTTCTTCACCCTTGTCAATAATGAATTCCACATCCTCATATTTCATACCGTGGCCGCCGATGTGGACGCCGTTGTAACCCATACCTTTCATAAAGGCATACATCTTGGCCGCGCGCAGGAGCCTTGCCTCTTTGCCTTTATCGGGCGCCTGAGCTTCTCTTTCGAGGTCTGCCACCAACTTATCCGTTACAACACAACCCGGTATCCTGTTCTTATTCATCACTTTAGCAGTACCGAGAGGCAAGATGTAAATATTGCCCACTACAGGAATATCCCAGCCGTTCAGCCTGATAAACTGAATTATTTCATGGAACTTCCGGGCATCATAGCCCAACTGAGTAACAATAAACTGGGCTCCTGCTTCAATCTTCTTTTTCAGCTTATAATATTGGAGCATTTGCTCTGCTTCGGTGGCCTTGAACTGGGATGCGGCAGCGCCGGCAAAGAAATCACTGGGTTGATGCTTTATTGTGCCCTTGAAACCCTGATATTCCAAGCCTTTGTTCATTTCACCGATTAAACCAAGAACATGAATGGGGTCCAAGTCAAATACCGGTTTCGGTCTACCTTTATATCCGGTAACGGTATAATCACCGGTCATAACCAACAAGTTACGTATACCGGCACGGTCCAAAGCATATAATTGGCTCTCGATTTGGTTCCGGTTTTTATCTTTACAGGTAAAATGGACAAGCGGCTCAATACCTTTGGCCAAAACTTCTTTCGCCAGGGCGTCAGCCAAAATAGCCGGGTTTCCACCGGGGTTATCAGTAAGGGTAAGAGCATGAATCCGTCCGCCTTTGGCAGCTTGTTCAGCAGCCGCGATGGCTTCCTCCTGGGATTTCTCCCTGGCCCCCCTGCCCGGTACCAATTCCCAGGTCACGGACATGGTATTTTTGTCCAACAAGGACTCCTTAAAACGGTTTTGCATTTGTATACCAACTCCTTTGAAATTTTTATATAGACACTTTTGAATATACCGGGTAGCCTGCCGAGGGGCAAAAACAGCATGGGTGGTATTCAGGCCAATAGTAAGATGATCTATCACAAACCGGAGATAAAAAGCTATGTGGAATGAAAAGTTGTGAGAAAAACATGCAATGACCTGTGTAAGTCTTTGTTAACAGCTATTTTGACACATGGACAATGCAGCAATCTAATATAAATTATATTAAAAATTTAATAAAAGGTAAAGCTCGAAATTATCTGAAAATTGTACAAGTTTATCGAATAAGCCCAACCTTGCCCGTAAAATACTTTTTTTATATTATATTGGTGCTGACCAACATTTAGGCCTTTTTTTCACAAGCTATGGTATAATTGCCTTTAAATGGAACAGCCGGCTCAATTATTAAGCATATTATTCGATACAGATAAATCAGTTCCCTTTATTTCTGACAGTATTTTTGTCTTTCAGACAAATATGAACAGAATGGACAAACAGCAAACAGGGAACGGTGGCAACCGTTCCCCATTGTTTATTCTTCGGAAAAATCAGAAGGTAATTAATGCACATTTGACCCGGGAGATTACTAATTCCTATTTGAGATAAAGATTATTAATCTACATTGAGGTAATTGTAAACCAGGCTAAACGCCTGGGCCCGGGTCAAGGCAGCCGTAGGATAACAATTCCCGCCGTTCCCGCCAATTATATCAAGCCCGTAAGCAACTGCCATGTAACCGTACAGTTCAGGTTTTATTTGCTGCGCATCTTT
The DNA here is from genome assembly GCF_059412445.1 of Thermincola sp. GK-1. Classification (NCBI taxonomy): domain Bacteria; kingdom Bacillati; phylum Bacillota; class Clostridia; order Eubacteriales; family Thermincolaceae; genus Thermincola; species Thermincola sp. GK-1. The sequence continues at coordinate 104,255 of NZ_JBSQAT010000009.1, read as the reverse complement.
AAAAGGCAAGGCAAATATTTTTTTCTTCACCTCAGCCACCCTGTCAAAATTCAGGGCCCGTACAACGAATTTCACAGCATCCTGTCTAGTCACAAAGGAATCAGGCAGTCTTTCACCGTCTTTTACAATTCCTCCGCTAATAAGCGCATTATAAAGATTATCATCGTTTTTGGAGTCATTAAGATCCACAGACAGGTACGGGTTTGTCGCTTTCAGCAGAAGATAGAGAAACTCCCTTTGTTTTATCCTTTGCGCCGGCTTTAATTGATTACCCGGTAAAGAAATTCCGTATTCGGCCAGGACCTTAATCTGGTTTTCAGCCCAATGTCCCTTAATATCGGTGTACTGTGCTATTTTGTCCCCGGTATAGGGCTGGCCGTCGTAATTAAGCAGTTTCCCTGTATACGCATCAATATTTACCGGTTTACCGGGTTTGAGAGCATATACAAGTTTGATGTCCGGCTTTCTGTTTTCAATAGGCGTGGGCCACAGTTTTTCTCTATTCTCCGGTGAGTAAACAGAAATGTACTGCAGTTGAAGGCCGACGCTGTTGAACAGGAGCTCATGGGCCTTTTCGGCAGAAAGTACATCTTCACCAACGGAAAGTTCTTTTTTATACCAGTTAAAGCTGTAATTGATCACTTCTCCCGTGGTGACATCTACCGTCACGTTAAAACCGTTTCCGATAAAAAATGCCTCCTGTACCTTCCTGGTGAAGGAAAAATCATACTGCCTCGGCGGTTCACTTCCACTTACCGGCTCAACAAAAGGTTCACCCCAGGTAGTCCGTTCAACTCCTTTCGCCTTTGCCGGCTGCATGGACTTAATGAAATCTTCCGCAATTTTAAGCGCCTGTTCTCCGGTGTACCTCACAGGCTTATCTGTCTCAGGTGAAAACTTATAAAACTGGGTTATATCACCGGTTTTAGCATCAACAGAAACACTGATGCCCGTGTATTGTCCGGCTCCATTGGCCTCTCTACCAAAATCCATCGTCCATATGTATTCTTCTTTATTCTGCCAATCATTGTACAGGCTGATGTGATTCAGCTTGAACGAACCGTCAATCTGTAAAAGCCTTCTTGCCGTCTCCTCGGCTTTACTCTGGTCCATCAGGTTGGCAGCACCTTGCACAGCTTCCTGTTCCTGAGGGGTAAGGGATACGGGTTTCCCCTCCGCGTAGCTGGCCATCCCTCCGACCATTTTTTCTTTTTCCATGCCCCAATAATAGCCATAATAGTTATTCCCCGTCGTTATGCCCCCTGTTTTGGCGTCAATAAACCGGTCGTTATATACAGTGGTGTACACCAGATAAGGTTTTCTTTCCCCGGGGCCAAAAGTTAACTTATAAACCAATTTCAAACCCAGCCTGTTGGCAAACTCCTCCTGGGCTTTTTGCAAAGGTATAACGTCCCCGGCATCCGGGAACGCCAAATCATCATGCCAGTTACAGTAATAATTCTGTATTTCCCCCGTCATGCCGTCCACTTGAATATTTATATTATCTTCGGGAAAAGGCACGCCGTTTTCCACCCTCTGGTACAAAAACCGGTAACTTCCTTCGTTAATGTTCATGGGCTCATTATTATCCACATATATGACCTTGTTCCCCGCAAAAGGAGCCACCTTGCGGATAAAGTCGCCGGCAATCCGCAGAGCGTTGCTCTTACTGATCTTGGGCAGTTTTTGCCTGTTTCTGTCCGTGAATGGCTTAAAGGAATAGTAGCTGGTAATTTTTCCGTGGGAATCAATGGTTACGCCGATTTCGCCCAACCTGTTTTTACTGTCGCGCCAGTTGAGGTTAAATACAGTCCTGTCATTTTGCTTGTTAATGTTGTAATTGAAGGTATCATATCCCTTGGCAATGTTAAAAACAGATTTGGCAGTACTGATTGCCTGTTCCAGTTCCTTGTCGTAGGCCGCTCCCGCCTGCAGAGGAAACAATAAGGTCACCAACATTACAAGCATCATACTAAACGCTAAACTCCTTTTCATCACAATCCCCCTTTCAAATTCTTCCCTAATTTATGACGTAATTAACGGAAAAATGTTCCACTATAAATTATATTTTTTACTGCGTAAATCCTCTTCGGTCCGGAAATTTGACCCGGGTGTAACCATTTACCCTTACGCATCATAGTTTAGATTAGTTAAAAAACTTAGGGGCAGCTAAAAATTAAAACCTGAATACTGCCTGCAAGCCCAAAGGGGGTGTAAAATTATTGTCGTCCGGGCAAGCAAACGTAGAAACGGCGGTTACACATGACCTGACTTCCCGTTCAGGTCAACTGACAGAACATACCACGCCTCATGAGTCTTATCAAATTATCAACCGCATTAAACAACTGCTTAAGTTCCTGGGACCGGCTTTTGTCGTCAGTGTTGCTTATATCGACCCGGGAAACTTTGCCACTAATATAAGCGGTGGCTCCAAATTTAATTACAACCTTTTATGGGTCATCCTTTGGAGCAACCTTATGGCTATCTTCCTGCAAACCATCTCGGCAAAATTAGGGATCGCTACAGGAAAAAACCTTCCTGCAATGTGTGCCCGGGTATTTTCCAGGAAAACTAACTGGTTTCTCTGGGTAGTTGCAGAATTGGCGGCGATGGCCACCGATTTAGCGGAATTCCTGGGTGGAGCTTTGGGATTATTTCTGTTACTTAAAATACCTCTCGTGTATGCGGGCATGCTGACCGGTGTATTTACCTTTATTATCATAAGTCTTGAAAAATACGGCCAGCGCGTAATTGAAGCTGTTATTGCAAGCCTTGTAGCAGTTATCTGCACTGCTTACGGCATAGAACTTTTTTTGGCCAAACCTAATTGGCCGGCCGTAGGAGTACATATGATTTTGCCTTCACTGCCGAACAGTGAGGCAGTGCTGGTAGCCACAGGTATGCTGGGCGCAACGGTAATGCCGCATGTTATTTATCTCCATTCCCAACTGGTCCAGTGCCGCAGAACCCCCGATACTGACGAGCAAAAGCTTGAGCACTTCAGATTGGAATGCACCGACATCATGCTGGCCATGAATATCGTTTTTCTTGTGAATGCGGCTATGGTGGTAGTCTCTGCCGCCGTTTTTCATACCAAGGGCATACAAGTGGTCACGATTCAGCAAGCTCACCGGTCACTGGCGCCATTGCTTGGGTCGTTATCCGCGGGAGCTTTTGGCATTGCCCTGTTGGCGTCAGGCCTTTCATCATCGGCAGTAGGAACTATGGCCGGCCAGACTATTATGAACGGCTTTGTCGGGCTGCGTATACCACTGTTTATTCGCCGGTTTATAACTATGTTCCCGGCCATGGTCATTATCGGACTGGGTATTAACCCCATGAAAGCGCTGGTGATCAGTCAGGTTATATTAAGCTTTGCCTTACCGGCCGCAATCATACCCCTCATGTTGATGACAAGTCGCCGGGATATTATGGGCGCTTTGGTCAATAAACCGCTGACCAATATTGTCGGGTGGATTATAACGGCCATAATTGTAGTCCTTAACGTCATCCTGCTTTACCTTACTTTCTCCGGCAACGTATAAAAAAAAGCTCCTTCCTGTTAAAGGAGCTTTTTGGGATGACTGCTATTTTCCACTCCACTGCATATAATGGTAAAAACCTTTTATTCTTTAAGTAGGTGGTTTAGTTGGACAACGAGTTTTATACCTTCCGGGAGTATATGAAACAGGCAGACTCCCAATTAACGGCTTCCATGGAAGACTACCTGGAGATGATCTGCCGACTGTCCCGGGACAAAGGATATACACGGGTTAACGCCTTGGCAACGGCCCTTAACGTCCAGCCCCCTTCCGCTACCAAGATGGTACAAAAACTGGCCGACATAGGACTGATAAATTACGAAAAATACGGTATCATTACCCCTACCAAACAAGGGCAGCAAATCGGCAATACGTTATTGGAACGCCACAAGACGATAGAAAATTTTCTAAGGCTGCTGGGCCTAAAAAAGGGCGTCCTTGAAGAAACCGAAAAGATTGAACACACTGTTAGCTCACAGACATTGGAACACCTGGCTACTTTTGTTAACTTTCTAAAAACCAGGCCGGAAATAATAGAAAATTACAATACATTCCAAAAACGCCTAAAAATAAACAGAGAAAATGAATAACAGCAAATTATCACTTTTTCACGCTCTGGCCCAGATAAGCTTTCTTAATCTCGTCATTGGCCAGCAGTTCTTTACCCGTTCCTTGCATGGTTATTCGTCCCGTCTCAATAACATATCCGACGTCTGCAATATGCAGGGCCGCGTTGGCATTTTGTTCAATTAACAAAATGGTAACTCCCTGCCTGTGAATTTCCCTGATTATGTTAAAGATGTCTTTAACCACCAGAGGCGCAAGCCCTAAGGACGGTTCGTCCATCATCAGGACCTTGGGCCGGGACATAAGGGCCCGCCCCACGGCTAACATTTGCTGTTCCCCACCGGACAAAGTGCCGGCTGACTGCCACAGTCGTTCCTTAAGCCTGGGGAACAGACTATATATCCAATCCAGGTCTTTTTCAATTTCCCTGTGATCTTTTCTTGAGTAAGCGCCCAACTTTAAGTTTTCCAAAACAGACAGGTTCGGAAATACCCGCCGTCCTTCCGGCACCAACGTTATGCCGTAATTAACCATTTCATAGGGTTTCTTAGCAAGAAGGTCTACTCCGTTATAGGTAATAGTTCCGCTCTTCGGTTTTACATGCCCTATTATAGTCCTGAGCAGCGTGCTTTTTCCGGCGCCATTAGCCCCTACCAGGGTAACAATTCTGCCTTCCTCAACCTCCAGGGTGACTCCTTTTAATGCTTCAATTCCACCGTACGCAACAACCAGGTTCTCTATTTTAAGCATTCTCAGCCACCCCCAGGTATGCTTCTATAACTTTCCGGTTATTCTGAATTTCGCTTGGCGCCCCCTCAGCTATGGTAACACCATAATCTAAAACGTAAATGCGGTCCGAAATTCCCATCACTACTTCCATGTGATGCTCAATCATAAATATGGTTAAGCCAAATTCCTTCTGAATTTCCCTGATGAAATGGGTTAAATCCTCAGTTTCCCTGGGGTTCATACCGGCCGCCGGTTCATCCAACAAAAGTATCTCCGGATCAGTGGCCAGAGCCCGCGCTATCTCCAGCTTTCTTTGCATGCCGTAAGGAAGGGAACTGGCTTTTTCATTTTGCACATTTACAAGTCCGGTCTTTTCCAGTAAGGCAATAGATTTTTTCCGCATTTCTTTCTCTTCCCGTCTATACCGCGGAAATCTAAAAACAGCCTCTAAAAAGTTCGACCTGATATGCAGGTGATTGGCTATAAGGACATTGTCCATTACACTCAGATCTTTAAAAAGTCTTATGTTCTGAAAAGTCCGGGCAATGCCCAGTTTTGTTATCTGGTCGGGCCGCATACCTGTAATGTTTTCATCTTTAAAAAATATAGCGCCCTGCGTGGGTTTATAGACACCCGTAATCATGTTGAAGGCAGTTGTTTTTCCGGCGCCGTTGGGGCCAATGAGAGCAACTATTTCACCCTGGTTCAGGCACAGGTTGAAATCATTCACGGCCGTCAAACCGCCAAACTGCATAGTCGCATGTTCTGTCCGCAGCACTTCCATCTAATTGCTCCCTCCCCCGGCCGCCGGTTTCTTTTGCAGCCTGTCGAAAAGTTTATCCCAGGTAAACTCATTGGTGCCCATAATTCCCTGCCGGAAGAACAACACTACGACCATTAACAGGGCTGAAAAAACTACCATCCGTAGACCAGGAATTCCCGGGATGTAAAGGCTGCCTATAGTAATCGATTCATCGAGAAACCGCAAAGCTTCACCGGCAATGGTAATAATAAAAGCGGAAATTATGCTACCGGTTATACTGCCCATACCTCCAAGAATGATAATCAGGAGTATGTTAAAGGTGAGAAGAAACCTGAACATCAGCGGGTCAACCGTTCCCAGCAAATTGCCTAACAAACCGCCGCCAATGCCGGCAAAGAAAGCTCCTATGGTAAAAGATAAAACTTTATGCCTGAAGATGTTAATACCCATACTTTCCGCGGCAATTTCATCTTCTCTGATGGCTTTCAACGCTCTTCCGAAACTGCTGTTAATCAGGGAGCCGATAAGGATAACGGTGATAACGGCAATACCGAAACTCCACCAAAGGTTAGTGGTTACCGGAATGCCTTTTAAGCCCAACGCACCGTTAGTGAGGCTTTGGGTATTGGTAAATATAACCCTGATTATTTCAGCAAATCCAAGCGTAGCTATAGCCAAATAATCCCCTTTCAGCCTCAGCGCCGGAGCGCCAATTAAAAAACCGACCAGTGCCGATAAAACGCCGGCAATCAAAAGCGCCGGTAAAAACGGTAAGGTAATGGAATCCAAAGGCTTAATTAAAGGCGCCATAAAAAAATTCTGCGCTTTTACCAATGGCGGCATAGTCAAAAGGGCAGTAGTATATGCACCCACAGCCATGAAGCCGGCGTGACCCAGAGAAAACAAGCCGGTAAACCCGTTAACCAAGTTCATGCTCAGGGCAAGAATGACATAAATGGCACAGAGATTCAGGATACGAACTTTATAGGAGTCGAGGTAAGCATCAGCAAAATAAACAAAGACAAATAACAATATTAACGATACAAGGGTCAAAATCAAATCCCGCTTCTTCAAAGTTCTACACCTTCTCCGCTATTTTTTCGCCCAGAATACCGGTAGGCCTGAACAGAAGTATTAGAATAAGCAAAACAAAGGCAAAGGCATCCCTGTACCCGGTAAGTTCGGGAAGAAAAGCTACCAGCATGATTTCACCAATTCCTAATACAAAGCCGCCTATCACAGCTCCCTTTATGTCCCCTATGCCCCCTATAACCGCTGCAATAAAGGCCTTTAGGCCGGGCATTACTCCTAAAAGGGGAATAATTTGGGGAAACTTCAACCCCCACATGATACCGCCGACAGCAGCCAACATGGAACCAATACAGAAAGTAAGAGATATTACCTTGTTCACGTTGACCCCCATAATGGCTGCGGTCTCATAATCCTTTGCCACAGCCCTCATGGCCATACCGGCTTTAGTGTTGTGAACCAAATACAGAAGAGCAAGCAAGAGCCCAATAGTGACAACAGGGATAACAAAAGTCAGGTTTTGTATTGAAATGCTTCCTATGTGGACAACATCAGTAAGAACCCGGGGAGTTGGAAAAGCCTTTGGCCTACCGCCAAAAATCACCACGGCCAGGTTCTCAAGCAAGAAGGAGGCACCGATAGCCGATATAAGTATTGATATCTTAGGGGCATCCCGCAGGGGCCTGTATGCCCCTGCCTCCAGCATCATGCCCAGAATCCCTGTCAGGACAATGGCCAGGAGGAACGAAAGGTACCAGGGAAGAGTAAATACGGCAATTCCGTAAAAGGCAAAATAAGTCCCCATCATAAAAATATCGCCATGGGCAAAATTTATTAGCCTTAAGATACCGTAAACCATTGTATAACCAATTGCTACCAGAGCATATAAACTGCCAAGGGAAATTCCGTTGGCCAGGTGCTGCAAGAATGTGCCCAAGCTCATTTAATAACCACCTCAAAGTATTCATTAAAAACAAAGGTCTTTATCAAAGCCACAAGGAAACTTTTGTTGATATATTCCCTGAACATTAAGATACGCTTCCCAACGAAGCGTATCATTTTTTGCTTTATTTAATTTGCTCCAACAACATTGAGGTAAGTAAATTTACCGCCTTTGACTTCTTTGATAACCGCATCCTTAATTGCGTTCCTGTTTTCGTCCAGGGTAATTACTCCTGCAGCGCCAGGGAAATCTTTTGTCTTGGCCAGTTCATCCCTGATCTTTACAGGATCAGGTGACCCTGCCTTCTTAATAGCATCTAGAATCAGGATGTAAGCATCGTAACCCAGGGCGGCAGCAGCAGACGGTTCTTTATCCCCATATTCTTTTTTGTATTCGGCCAGGAATTTTTCAGATTCCTTGGTAATTGGTTTTTCGGAAGTGAAGAAGGTTGAGAAGGTAGCGCCTTCTACCGCTTCCTTACCAATATCAATAAACTCTGGAGTTTCCCAGGTATCGCCACCGATAAACGGAGCTTTGATACCCAATTGCCTGGCCTGCTTGATAATCAGGGCAGACTCGGTAAAGTTACCGGGCGCAAAAATTACATCGGGGTTCTTTGCCTTGATATTGGTCAGTTGAGCGGTAAAATCCTGGTCCCCTGTGTTATAATTGGACACAGCAACAATGGCATTTTCGTCACCGGTCAGTTCCTTGAAGGCATCTGTGAAAAATTTAGCCAGGCCCACGGAGTAATCGTTGGAAACCTCCTGAATGATGGCCACTTTTTTGGCCTTTAGCTTATTATAAGCATAGTTAGCCATAACTTTACCCTGGAACGGGTCGATAAAACAAACCCGGAAGTAATAATCATTACCCTGCGTAACCAGCGGGTTGGTAGCAGTAGCAGCCACAGCGGGAACCTGAGCATTCTTTACTACGTCCCCGGCAGCCATACTTAACGAACTTCCCCAACTACCGATGATTGCTGATACTTTTTCATTTTCCACCAACCTGGAAGCAGCGCTGGCAGACTCTACTTTGTCCGACTTGTTGTCTACAATTACCAGTTCCACTTTTTTGCCCAAGACAGTGGGATACAGCTTGTTAGCCAGTTTGATACCCTCTACCTCTAACGCTCCGCCGGCAGCATTAGCCCCGGTCATCGGTTCCAGAACACCGATTTTGATAACACTAGAATCATTGGAGCCATTCCCACTGCTAGCCTTATTGCCGCTGCAACCGGTAAAAACGAAAGAAACCAATAGGATTAAAGATAATACGGTCGCAAGTTTTTTCTTCAATTTTTGCTTCCCCCTTACTGTGATTTGTTGGTAAAATGTTGGTTCACCCCACTGTATATGTATAATCTAAGTATATTTTAGGCTGCGCGGGCTTGTCAACAAAAATCTGCCCTATATCGACGTTTTTCGACTTTTTACTTTATTGTTAAGTTTTGGACACTATAGCCACGCTATTGCTTGCGCCTATGCGGTTGGCCCCGGCTTTGACCATGGCTGCGGCATCTTCGTAAGTTTTTATCCCGCCGGAAGCTTTTACTCCCAACTCCGGACCCACTATTTCCCGCATCAGCCTGACATGCTCAACCGTTGCGCCTCCAGCACCAAAACCTGTGGATGTTTTTACAAAATCCAGACCTGTCAGACGGGCCAGTTGACAAACCCGGATAATCTGCTCATTAGTCAAGTAACAGGTTTCCAGGATAACTTTAATAACGATTTGCCCTTCATGCCTGGAACGTAGCTCCACAAACCGTTCCATTTCCTCCCTTACCGAAGTGTATCTTCCATTCAAAACATCACTGATATTTAAAACATAATCAAGCTCATTGGCGCCAAGACCTACCGCCTTTTCAGCCTCATATATTTTTGTTTCGGTTGTGTTGGCTCCCAACGGGAAACCAATTACTGTACATGCTTTTATCCCACTGCCCCGCAAAAGCTCACTGACCATAGGGAGATAACACGGGTTTACACATACAGAAGCAAAACCAAATTTTTTAGCTTCGTCGCAAACCTGCCTCACCCGGTCATCAGTAATATTTGGTTTTAATATGGTATGGTCAATCATTTTAGCCAGATCAATTTGCATGGCCCAAATCTCCCTTCATTTTTGAATTTATGCATAAGGCTTAAAAACATTTTACCACAGAGGGCGCAGAGAGCACAGAAGGACCACAGAGGGAAAAGTAAACAGGCAAACTAAGGGCGCAAGTCCAGATATAATATAAAGTCCAAATTACCGCTAGGCGATAAGGCCCGGAACGATTGAAACAACGCAGACAGTCATATCAATCGTTCCGGGCCTGAGCCGTTAACCGGTAATTTGGACTTAATTTAGCCTACCTTTAATCTGTTATCCAGAATACCCATGATTTCTTTTTCAATAACGGAACCAAATTCAGGGTGATTTAACCCCAGTTGGATGTTGGCCCGGACAAAGCCGGCAATATTGCCAACATCATACCGGTTCCCGAAAAATTTATAGGCATACAATTCATCTTTTTCTAACAGCATTCTCAAGGCATCGGTCAACTGTATCTCACCGCCGGCCCCCGGTTCGACTTTATCAAGGCATGCAAAAACCTCTGGCTCAATTATGTACCGCCCTACAATAGCCAAGTTTGACGGTGCTTTGTTTACAGCCGGCTTTTCCACCAGGTCCCTAATGACAAAGACATTGGCCGTCAGGCGTACCGGTTTGATAATACCGTAATTTTTTACTTCTTCACGGGGAACTTCCATTACTGCAACGGTTGTGCCGGGCCGCCTTTCATACATATCAACCATCTGCTTCAAACAGGGCACCTTGGTATCAATTAAATCATCGGGTAGCAGGACGGCAAAGGGTTCGCGTCCCACAAATTCCCTGGCTAAAGACACCGCATGGCCCAGACCCTTTGGTTCCTTCTGCCGGGTATAATAAATATTTACCAGGCCAGCGGGGTGCCGGACTTTCTGTAGCAATTCGTTTTTCCCCTTAATTTCCAGGAAGGTTTCCAATTCCAAATTGCGGTCAAAATAATCCGCAATACAATCTTTATTCCGTCCCGTTATAATCAGGATATCGGTTATGCCAGCCGCAACGGCTTCTTCAACAACGTAATGAATAGCCGGTTTATCCACAATGGGCAGCATTTCTTTCGGGATGGCCTTGGAAGCCGGAAGGCACCTGGTACCCCACCCCCCTGCAGGAATAACCGCTTTCCGGATCTTTTTCATTCTATCCATCAGCTCCTTTCCCACAAAGAATTTAAACTGCCAAAAATAACACAGAAAGTTATTTATGATAACTCATTCAACACGACAAACCAATCATACAGGTATACAGGAGTAATAAAGCAAAGAAACCACTTTTAACACCTCGCTGCGATTATTTGCATGAACCTGAGTACATCCTGCGATCCCCGCAACCATTGTTCGGCAGCAGTAAATTTCTTTTCTCCGGCAACCAATATTCCTAAACCGTTGTTCCTGACGGCTTTAAATGCATCCTCGTCAGTAGTGTCATCCCCAAGGTACACGGGGTAGAAGTCAGGGTAAAGGTTCATCAGGCAACTTACCGCCTCCCCTTTATTGACTGCTTTTGGCCTGACCTCTATTACCTTTTTACCGGCCAGAAATTCCAGTTCCTTTTCATTAACCAACGGCCTGACCGCCGCCACAAAGTCTCCAACTACCTTTAAGGCTATTGCCGGGTCGGCCAGTCGATAATGCAAAGCCACGGCTGTTTTTTTCCTTTCTGCCAAAAAACCTTGTTTGCCCGCGGTAAAACTTAATAACCGGCTATAAATCTCATCTAAAACCCCGTCCAGTTCCGTATCATCGAAGGTTTTTATTTTTTCATCGCCTGGTCCCACTATTTCCGCTCCGTGGCAACCGGCCAAATAAATCCCGGCAACAGGCAGCATCATGTTCAACTCTTCCAAATCCCGACCGCTAATAATCGCAACTTTTACCCTTGATTTTTGGGCCAATCGTTTTAGTACCTTCAACAGACCCGGTCCGGGCAGCGCAATTTCCGGCCTTTCTCTGATGGGTACCAAAGTACCGTCGTAATCCGTCATAAGTAATAACTTAGGATGAGATAAAACCAGAGCTGCCAAAAACTCCGGTGTCCCTTCCCGCCAAGCCGATAACTGATTCATGCCGCAACACCTCCGGAACCTTATCCGACGGGGAAACATATCGGCTCTGCAAAACATCGCCCAACCAATTTAACCGTAACTGTTCCCACCACCAATCAATATCCTGGTTCCTGACAACATTGTTTAGGGCCTTTAACCTCCGTTTTTTCTCGGCATCGGGCATCTCCAGCCCGGCTATTATTTGCTCTGCTGTTTCCCGCGGGCTGAAGGGGTTCGCCTGTAGGGCCTCCTTCAACTGTTGGGCCGCCCCGGCGAAAGGGCTTAACAGCAGCACACCCGTATTATTCGCATTGGTTACAACATATTCTTTAGCTACCAGGTTAAGGCCATCTTTAACCGGTGTAACCAGGGCCATGTCCGCCGCCAGATAATGGGCAACCAACTCTTCTTTGCTCAAAGATTTAAAAAGATACCTGACCGGCACATGATAATTTTCGGTAAAATCACCGTTAATCCGGCCCACGGTTTCTTCTATTTTCCGTCTCAGTTCCTGGTAGGCGTATGTATCGGTTCTGCTGGGTACAGCAATCTGGACAAAGGTTAGTTTATCCCGATATTGGGGATAATTTTTATAAAGCCAGGCCAGGGCCTGCAGCCGCTCCAGGATGCCCTTGGTATAATCCAGACGGTCAACGCCGACCAGCATGTAGTCCCCGCCAACCAACCGCCTGATTTGGGCAGCCCTTTGCATTACTTCCGCCGAACCCGCCAGACTTTCAAATTCCCGCCAGTTGATACCGATAGGCAAAGCAACTACTTTTGTCCTTTTCCTTTCGCGGTAAATTGTTCCCGATACATAATCGACTTTTGCTCCGGCAATTTCTTCGGCGGCCTGGAGGAAGTTCTGCGCGTAATTTTGGGTATGAAAACCGACTAATTCAGCATCCAGCATATCGCTGATGTATTCCTTCGCCCAGGGCATAACAGCAAATATCTCCGCAGGTGGAAAAGGAATATGCCAAAATAGGGATATTCTGGCCCGGGTCCGGAACCGGCGGATATAACTCGGGACCTTGGCCAGGTGGTAATCATGAATCCATATAAAATCCTGGGGCTTGGTGGTCTTTAAAATAACCCGGGCATATTTTTCGTTGACCTGGCAATATGCTTGCCAGTATTGTTCTTCAAACACGGATTTTTCAATAAAGTTATGGCACAAGGGCCACAAACAACTGTTGGCAAATCCGTTATAATACAAATCCACTTCCCGGGGTGCCAGCATTACTTCCTGAAACACATATTTTGGATCACCTTCAGGCAGCGGGCAGGAAATACCTGTTTCGTCGCCCTCATTGCCGAACCTGCCGCCCCAGGCTACCCAGACGCCGCCTTCCCTGGCCACAACAGGTTCCAAAGCGGAGACCAGACCACTGACCGAAGGTATGCCTTTAACTCCCTGGGAAGTTTCCCTAAAGGTACAGGCTCCCCGATTAGAGACAACCACCAGTTGCCCATTGAATTTCACAGCAAGAGGTTTTATAAAACCCATTTCTTCACCTCCTACTCAAAAACTACCTTCACATCTCCCTTCGTGCCAAGAACACTACAGTATGTCTTATCCTGCCTTTTTGTAAATTCCAATGCCGCATTACCGTCTCCCGCCCTGATATTTTCCATGCGGAGGGTATGTAAGAAGCCCGGGAGCTGAGGATTGCGCACGTATATATAGTTGCCGCGACATTCTATACCCAACAGGGCCCGCAGCAGTAGAAATATACTACCGATTGACCACGCCTGTGGATCGCAGGCGATGGGGTATTTAACCGGGCTAAGGTTCTTTTCGCGGGTAAACCCGCAGAAAAGTTCAGGCAGCCGCATGTGGTCAAAATACTGAGCCGCTTCAAAAAGGGTTTCTACCAGGCGCAACAGCGGCGCCACCTCTCCGGCTAATTTCATTCCCAAACCAATAATGGCATTATCATGGGGCCAAATAGATCCGTTGTGGTAACTCATCGGGTTGTAAGCGGTTTCCTGATTGCTCATAGTACGGATGCCCCAGCCGGAAAAAAGGTCCGGACCCATCAACCTGCTCACAACCAGGCGAGCTTTGTCCGCTGGCAATATTCCCGTAAAAAGGCATTGGCCGGGATTAGAAACTATTGTTTCCACAGTCCTTTTTTGACCGTCAAGAGCATAAGCCAAAAATCCTTTACTCTCTAACCAGAAGTCACGCAAAAAATTACTTCTCAATGCCCTGGCTTTGTCTTTCAATTCCCGCGCCTTTGCCTGATTTCCCGTCAGTTCATATAATTCAGCCGCATCTTGCAATGCTTTATAGTAATACCCCTGCACCTCTACCAGGGCTATGGGGCCGTCGGGTATCTCCCCTTGGGGGTCAATGACGCCATCCCAGGAATCCTTCCATCCCTGATTGACAAGACCTTTGTCCGACCTGCACCGGTATTCTATATAGCCATCGCCGTCCAGATCACCAAACTTCTCACACCACTCCAGCGCTTTAGCCAATGACCCGGACATTTTAACGAAAAATTCTGTATCCCCGGCCCATTTAACATACTCTGCCAGTAAAATGATAAACCACAGGGTAGAATCAACGGAACCGTAATAAGGGGTATGGGGTACCTCTCCTGCCCGGGCCATTTCCCCAAAGCGCATTTCGTGCATAATCTTGCCCGGTTGCTCATCTCTCCAACTGTTCACCTCTTGCCCCTGGAACCTGGCCATAAAGCAGAGTGTTTCTCTGGCTAATACAGGATTCACCAGCAGGGTTTGCCAGCCGGTAATCAGCGCATCCCGGCCGAAAGGCGCAGCATACCAGGGAATACCCGCCTCAAGAACAGTTCCTTCCGGATATTTGGCGCTTAAAGCCCGCAGGTCTGTAATGGCTACCCGCAGCATATGGTCAAACCTTTCATTGTCTGACATGACCTTAATACATTCATCTTTCCAGGTCCGGTATGCATCGGCCAGGTATTCGGCAGCCCTGGCAAAACCCAAATCACTCTGGGTTGTTAAACCTGCAGCGCTGGAGCCTATGATCGGTGTAACTTTCAAATAAATGTAATATTTTTTCTTCGGCTCCAGGACGAGGTGGTAACTGACATGAACAAGGTTATTTTCCCCGGTTATAACCGTGGGTTGAGGAGAAAAACTTATTCTTGTCGTACGCCGTAGATTGTCCTGACCAAGATAGCCAATTAAAACACTTTTTTTGAAAATTACCGGTTTGGCGATAATGCCCCTGGAAGAACGGGGCATTCCCCTCACTTCGAAAATATCCGCAAAATCGGCGCCCAGTTTAAACTGCAGCGTCAGCTCCACCGGGTATTGATTAAAGTTTATTACCCGCAGACGCTGGTAGAACCCGTCTTTAACCAGCCGCAAAAGCCGGATATGAATAGTCTGCAAGGGGACGACCCGGCCACAACTGGTAAATTCTTTATTGGTCATCTCTACCTGGGCAAAATGGCTGTCCCTTAAAGTCCTTGATAAAAAAACAGGTTTTGTCCCGTTGACCGTTAATTCGAGACAATTTAAAAATCGGGTGTCCACATAATAAAACCCTAATCCCCCCATGTCCCGGAAGGGTATTTCTCCACCGGGCAAGGTATTTATAAACATGCGGCCTTCCTTCAGAACTTCCACACTACCCCGGATATCACCCGGCACTATCCTGAATTCATCTTGCGCATTATTAATCTGCATCGACAAATTGTCTCCCTACGCAGTTCTAGTATTTTTGACAGATTCACCTGTATATGTCCGGACCGCCTTTTTGTAAATTTCTAAAGTAGCTCTGGTCATAATCTCTTTAGTCCAGCGTTCCTCGACCATCCTCCTGCCCTGCTTGCCCATCTGCCGGCACAAGCCGGGGTTGCGGAGAAGTTCACAGCACCTGTCCGCCAGTTCCTTTGCATTGGCCATTTCTACCACAAAGCCGTTAACCCGGCTTTGGATTACCTCGGGCATTCCCCCTGCCCGGCTAACAACAATTGGTTTTTCACTGGCCATACTTTCGAGCATCACCAGGCCAAAAGGTTCTTCAAAACAGGATGGATAAACACAAAACTCGGCCGCCTTATAGACCAGGGGCATGTCATCCCAGGCAAAGAACCTGATGAAAACATTGTTACCAAGACCAAGTTCTTCTACTTGATTCATTATTTTCTGCACATGTCTTTGCTGGTGTGCTCCCCAGTCCACGGTTTTTCCGGTTCCCGCCAATACAAGCAATACATTGGGGAATTCTTTTCTTATAATATTCAGGGCTTCTACGCTTATATGGCACCCCTTATCCAGACTCATCCGCGCCGGGTGAAAAATTACCCGCCGTCCTTCAAACTCGGGATAGATCTCTTTTATTTTCTCCAGGTCTTCTTCTGTAACCGGCTTAAACCTTGCTAAATCTATACCATGATGAACAGTTGTAATTTTACTGCTGTCGTAACCCACGCGAGTCAACTCACGTTTTATGTAGTCGCTTACCGCAATAACGGTATCCCAGTAATGGGCTCTTTTATTCATTTCCTGCCAGGTTTTGTCTTCGTCAGCCCAGACGTTATGCGCTGTCAAAACCAGAGGTATGCCCCGTTCCTGCTTTATTTCATAGAGGATATCGGCGTGTTCGGGGCTAAAATAGTGCATGTTGTGAGCATGAATAATATCAGGTTGAACCCGGTCAATAAACCCCTCTATTTCCTGCCTGATCTCGTGTCTTTGCCTGCTTATTTTTTCCGGCGACAAACTATTAAGGTCCATTAAAGGAGTTCTTTTTATGTACATTCCCTCGTACCATTCTTCATCCTTGCCCCCTGGGACCGAGCCGGTCAATAAACAGACCTGGCAGCTGCTGTTTATCAACGCCGGTCCCAACATGGCCAAATGGCTTTCAACCCCGCCTATGATGGGCGGAAAGGCCCAGTGCAGTTGAGCAATACGCATTAAAACCCCTCCTTATATGAAAACATAATGGCCTAAAAAAGAAAAACGGGAGACATTGTCTCCCGTTAAAAAAGTCATCTGCTGAAGTTTTTGCAAAAGTACCCAAAATAATTTCCTGCTCAGAAATTAATTTAGGGAGACTTTTCCAAAACACGCAAAGTACTTTTTTATCATAGCCAATTTATTCTTTATTTATTTATTGCCCTGTACTCGCCTTCTGTTATTTCACTGAACCGGTGATATCTCTGCCGTATTTATCCTCCAACTGGATAATTAATTTAACTCCCGGTAAGTTAACACCCTTTTCTTCCACCAAGAATTTGATTCTTTTAATTATATCAATATCATCAGATGAATAAAGCCTCGTGTTACCCTGTGTTCTGCTTGGCTTAATGAGACCGGCTTCTTCCCACTGCCTTAACGTTCTCATGTTGACACCGGCGAGGTGAGCCGCAATACTGATCTGGTATACCCCTTCGTTCGAAGAAACGTGAGCAACCAATTAGCACACCTCCTTTATATCGCGTATATTTTCTGTCATTTCAAAATTATATTATATAACATATATTATGTCAATATTATTACACAATCACGGCATTTTTTATTACCTTAATTATGCAATATTTATTATATAGTTTTGACATATTATCTGCATTAATGCATGTAGATTTTTAGGTAAATAAATTCATAATTTTGCAGAAAAAAGAACAAATTAATTAAAAAATATAAAAAAAGGAGGCTACTTTATGCTGCTGAACCTGTTTAAAGCAATCAACAACATGCAGCCCAAAGTCAGGGAACTTGACCCGACCACCACGCAAAGAATAAAAGAAGGCGCCTATCTTACCAAAATAATCAGTGAAACTGAGGTTGCTGCCCGCAAATGTGAATTTTATGCAGGAAATTGCTCTGATCAGCAAATAGCGCAATTTTTCCAGGATGAAGCAGATATGTTATACAAAGCAAAACACACCCTGCAAAAATATTATGAAAGTATGACCGAGGAGTGATTGAACCATGAATTTTTCCGATATGGATATGCTGCAGGATTACGAAAAGGATACCAGAATGGCAGTGCTAGCTTATTCTTTAATGGAAACGGAGATCATGGATTCCACCTTACGCAAACTGATACACCAAGCCGCGGAATCCGCTGCCAAATCGCAGGAAAAAGCGGCTCATCTGATCATGGCCAGAGGTGATCGCCCATAGTGGAAAAAACAGCTAAATTACCGGAAGAACCAAAAGGCCAGCGGGGTTCCACCAAACCGGTAATTTGGCTGTTTATAATTTAACTGATACGGCAGTGGGTCTTTCTTTTCATTTCGTATAACCTTTTATCTACAATAGATATAATTTTGTTGATATGATTTTGGCTGCGGCAGCGGGTTGTTATGGCACCCCAGGATACGGAAATTTTGATATGGCGCCTACCATAAACAAAGGTATGTTGGGCCACCGCCTGTTCAATTCTTGCCGCGATTCTTTTTGTTTCTTCCTCATCAGCTCCAGGCAGAATAATGGCAAACTCATCGCCGCCGTTACGGAAGACAATATCATTGTTGCGAACATTTCTTTTAAAAAGAGAGGCAATTTCCTTTAATATGTAATCTCCGGCAAGATGACCATAAGTATCATTCACTTGTTTAAAACAATTCAGGTCAAGCATTATCAATGAAAGAGGCTTGTCCGCCTGGTCTTTAACGAGGCATTCCAATTCGCTCCTGAAAAAGCGGTAATTATAAGCGCCTGTTAAAGGATCTAAAATCGCTGCTTCCTCCAAACTCCTAATCAAACTTGCTTTCTCTACCGCCAAACCCAGATGATTGCCCAGCATCATTAAAAATTCTCCATCACGGTAAGTATACTGGCTTGGATACTGGCTGTATACCAACAATACCCCTATGACCCGTTCCCTTACCAATATAGGCACCGAAATCAGGGATTTGGGACCGAAATGCTGCTGCATTTTTTTAGTAACCCTGGAGTCCTGCTCGGCATTGGTTACTATAATTATTTGCTTTGTTTTAAATGTTAATCCGCTGATACCCTTGGTCTCATCTACTCCGACAGGAAAAGGTTTTTTATCACAATGTATTGCTGTCTCCAATTTAAATTTTTCCCCGTCCTGCTTTGTCAAAAGGATATGACAGCCGTCAGAACCCATAATCTCCTGAATCTTCTCCGCGCCGTAACGCAGCAGCCGCCTGATGTCATGGTTGGAGTAGAGCAGTAACGCAAATTCATGTAAGTAAAACAATTTAGGGTCAGACTTAATTTCCTTTCCGTCATTCGAAGGCGCTAATGTGAACATTGTAGACATCTCCATTAAAAAGAAATTTCCGTAAAAAGGTCTTTCACTTGACTTTTAGTTTAGTATAACAAGAACAAATAACTCTGAATCAGTTTTTGCTTCAAAAGGAAATTTTTTTGTTTTAAATTCACCTAAACCATAACTAAGTCAAATTACCCCAGGCGGGTATAAATTGCTCTGCTCTTCTTCCCTAAAGATTATTTTTAAAATGGCGTAAATATCGCCAAATAATTGGTGTAATACTATAAGAGCATAGATTTAAATCTGAGTGGGGATTTTAAATGGAACAATGCCAATTACAAACCAATTTACGGAAAGATCTCCGGAAAAAATTAGAGGAAATCCGGCAGCGGGTTGAAGAGGTTATGAAAATAATGAATGGACAGCAGGGCTGTATGCTTTGTGAAATAAAGAGTATTAGGGAGTCAGCCGGTAAACTGGAAGGCCTGATTTCTTATTACCACTTTCAGTCATCGTTAATGCCCTACGTGGAAGAACTGGACGAGATAGCCAAAGCCGTGGCCTCCTTATCTGAGAAGGGCCACGGAGCATTAATAGTAGTGGAAAAAAATGACATGCTCGATTCCCTGATCGGTACCTGCAGCATGACCGGAATTCTCATCGGGGCCAAGATTTCCGCACCCCTGCTGCAGTCAATTTTCTATCCCGGCAACCCTTTACACGACGGCGCGGTAATCATTAGAAAAGGGCAGATTGTTGCGGCGGGATGTGTCCTGCCGTTATCTGCCCAAAAATATACCAGTGAAAGGCATAAAATTGGAACCCGCCACCGTGCTGCTCTGGGCCTCAGCGAGCGAACCGATGCCCTGGTAATAGTTGTTTCCGAAGAAACAGGGCAAATTTCCTTTGCCAAAGACGGCATTCTTCATCCGATTGATGTTCAATTGTGTACCAAATTACAGCAATCGGAAGTAAACCATGCTGATTCAAAGCAAGGTTAATAAACTCGTCCATCAGCGGTTTTATTTTCCGTTCCTCTTCCCATGGCCTCGCCGGTCTCTTTTTTCTCTATTTTTTCATTACCCACCAACAGGCTCATCACTATTCCCGCAAGGGCTATACCCATAGCCACCAGGAAAACCGTATGGAGAGATTGGGCCAACGCAGTTTTAAGAGTTGGGAGCAAAACCTGCTGCAGTTGCCCGGGAATCCTTTGCAGGGTCTCCGGACTCAATAGTACATTAAATAAGCCCTGAGGATTAGACCGGGCCCTGGCCAATATGCTTCCCACAGGTCCCGCCTGTAATCCCGGAATGCTCCGAATTATAGGAAAGAAATCTTTTTGGAGCAGAGCGATGGATCGGTTATTCATAACAACTCCCAATATTGTCACCCCAAGGGTACCGCCAATGCTGCGGAAAAACTGGCTTGAAGAAGTAACTACACCACGCTGCTCCGGTGGAAAGGCATTTTGTACCGCAATGGTCAGAGTCGGCATAATCAGGCCAATCCCAACACCCAGCACAACAATATATGAAATTGCCACCAGTTGAGTTGTGTGCACTGTCATCGTGCTTAGCAGGTAAAAAGCAGCAGCCATGAAACACATCCCGGCGACAAACATGGAACGAAAAGGTACTTTAGTTATCAGTTGCCCGCCCAGAATACTGGTCAACATCATGGAAAACATCATGGGAATCATTGTGTTACCGGAACTTGTGGCGCTAACCCCGATTACCCCCTGCAGGAACAACGGCAGGAACATAATCGACCCGAACATTCCTAACCCCATTAAAAAGCCAATAATATTGGTTACCGTAAAAACCCTGTTTCTGAACAAATCCAAACTCAGAATAGGTTCTTCCGCTTTTCTTTCCACCCGTATAAAGGCCAGCAAAAACACAAAGGAGATACCGAACAAACCGATAATCTGCCATGAACCCCAGGGAAAGTCTTTTCCGCCAAGGCTTAAAGCCAGTAGAAGACTGACAACACCTATTACAAGGGTTGCTGCCCCCGCGTAATCGATAACCACATTGTCTTTCAGGCGTTTTTCGCCAACCAGTCCAATAAATATAGTAATGGCGGCAAGTATACCCACGGGCAGGTTGATGTAAAATACCCACTGCCAGGAACTGTTATCAACTATCCAGCCGCCGATTGTCGGCCCCACTATAGATGAAAGCCCAAATATAGCTCCCATGACACCCTGCCATTTGCCACGCTTGTCAGGCGGGAAGACGTCCCCGACAATAGTCATGGCCATGGGCATCATAATACCCCCGCCGATACCCTGCAGTCCCCGGAAAATTATAAGCTGGGTCATGTTCTGGCTGGTTCCGCATAGGGCGGAACCCAGCATAAATATGGAGAGCCCGGAAACATACACCCACCGGCGGCCAAAGAGGTCAGCCAGCTTGCCGGCAATGGGCACAATAGTTGTAGAACTTAACATATATGCGGTAGTCACCCAGGTCATAATGCTCAAGCCGCCCAATTCACCGATAATCCTGGGCATAGCCGTTCCGACAATGGTTTGGTCCAGGGAAGAAAAAAACATACCCAAAAACAATCCGATAAGTAAAATCTTGCGTTTAGAATTATTCTGCATTTCGTTCTCGCCTTTCTTTAAAATAAGTTAGCGCCAAAGACAGAAGCCTGATCAGTTCCTTGCTGTCCTGCTCGCCCAAAAAACCGACCAGGCCTTTTAAATCCTCAAGAAATTTCGCGTTCATATCTTCGATAAACTGTTTTGCCCTGGCTGTCGGTTTCACCAAAACAACCCGCCTATCGGTGGGGTCCGCCAGGCGCTCCACATATCCACCATCCTCCAAAGCATTAATCATGTGCGTAACACCGGCCGGAGTAATCTGCATCCGTGCACTTAGATCAGATACCTTGAGCCCTTCGGAATCAGCGCCCGGGCACTGTGTCAGAGTAACCAGTAACATGAACTCACTTGGCCTGATTCCATGCGAAGAACCAGGCGGGCGGCCCAGCCGCTTAAATTGGGCAATGGTACGGGCCAATTCCTGGGCGAGATAGTTTTTTTCATCCATTATATTTTTTGCCACCTCATTTTTTACTAACTAAATGTTTTATATACTAAATTATTTATTAAATAAAATAAAATGTCAACTGTTAAAATATGCATTATGGTTTTGGGCAACGTAAAACCGGGCAGTTTTATTGAAGCGGCATGGTAATAATGACTTTGGTTCCCTTACCAACGGCACTTTCCACATCAATGGCACCATTATGCTTTTCTATGATCCATTTAGCTATGGATAATCCTAAACCGGCGCCTCCGCTTTCCCTGGTTCTTGATTTGTCACATTTATAAAAACGGTCAAATATATAAGGTAAATCCTCTTCTGGAATACCTATACCGTTATCTTCTATAACAAGTTTTACTCTTTTATCTTTTAAATAACTATTGACACTGATTGTTCCGTTAGGCGGGGTAAATTTAAGGCTGTTGTCCAAAAATATTCTCAAGGCCTGTTTAATAAGACCCCTGTCGGCAATAACATTGACAACTTCATTGGTAGCACAGGTAATTGTGTGTTCGGTATCAATTAATCTGGTTTCCTTAAGCACTTCTTCCACCAATTCGTTTAAAAAGAAAGATGTCTTGACAACGTTTTGCGTATTTTTATCAGCCCGGGCCAAAAACAGTAGTTTTTCCACCAAGTCCTTCATATTATCCGCTTCATTTTTGATGGCGCTTATAGATTCTTCCAGTACTGCTTTATCGTCTTTGCCCCAACGGTTTAACAGGTTTGCATAGCCTTGTATAACTGAAATAGGGGTCCGCAATTCATGGGAAGCGTCAGAAACAAACCGGTTTTGCTGCTCATAAGAAGCCTGAATCCTGTCCAGCATTTCATTAAAGGTTTCGGCCAGTTCCTTAAGTTCGTCATGGGAGTTTACCACATTTAGGCGGGTGTCCAGGTCCTGGGCAGAAATAGATCTGGCGGTGTTTATCATATTATCAATAGGCCTTAGCATTCTTCGAAGGGTCCTTGACCCTACGATTACTGTCAACAGGATAGCCAACATAAAACTCGCCAATATACAAGCCAGTAGTATGGTCATATAAAATACTTCCCTGGCTATAGAGCGCGAAACCTGAAGAAAATAGGGGTTACCCCCTATTTTAACCTCTTTGTTTAAGCTGATTTGATCAAAGTTAACCGTTATTCCGGAAAGATCCCTGGCTTCATTAAAAGTCACATTATCAGGGTCCTGCTCAGTGGTATAAATAACATCCCGTTGACTGTTAAAAATAGTAATACTTACGCCTTCAACATCAGCGTACCGTTTAATCTGTTCTTCAGGTATATCCAGGTTATCATTAATAGAAGCCTCTGTGAACCTGGCGCTTTTATCAAGGGAGCTCTTGGACTCGTGAAAAAGAAATCCGGTAAATGCAGAGACAATTATTAAACTGAAAACGAAAAGTACTGTAGAAAATATTAAGGTGTAGATAGTAGCAGTTTTAAATGTGATAGAGAACTTCAGCCGTTTTCCAATACCCTTAAAAATTTTGCCTAACAAGTAAAAACCAAAGGTGGTAGTTATTTTCAGGCTGTGGACAACTAGGGAGGTTATTAATTTAATGAGCTTTCCAAAGCGTCTTCTATTATTCATCTTTAATTATATAACCTACTCCCCTTACAGTATGGATAAGCTTAGTATTAAACCTGTCATCTATTTTGCTTCGTAAGTACCTTATATACACATCCACCACATTGGTATCACCGTAATAATCGTAACCCCATACCGTTTCCAGAATTTTATCCCTTGTGAGGACCATATTTTTATTTTGAACCAGATAACATAACAGGTCGTATTCTTTTTTCGTAAGGTCCACCGGTTCTTTATTAAAACACACTGAATGCTGTTCCAGGTTTACTTTTAAGTCTCCCGCGGTAATTATATCTCTTTTGTGATTGGCCGGTTTCCTTCTTTTAAGGACCGCCCTGATCCGGGCCAGCAACTCTTCAATAGCAAAAGGTTTGGTCATATAGTCATCGGCGCCGATGTCAAGCCCCATGACCTTATCCGTTACCTCGTCCTTAGCAGTGAGCATTATGACCGGCGTTTCGGAAACCTGCCGTAAACGTCTCAACACCTCCATACCATTGAGAGAGGGAAGCATTACATCCAGAATTATTAAATCAAATTTACCCCCAGTAGCTCTTTCCAGGCCGCTTCTGCCGTCATTCTCCTGTTCAACCATATACCCTTCGTATTTCAGTTCCAATTCCAAAAAACGGGCTATCTTTACTTCGTCCTCAATTATTAATATTTTTTCACCGGCCATGTCCTTCAGTAACTCCTTTAAATCAAGGTAACTTCCTTGTTCAATTATATTTTACATTGCAAAGGGTCAGGTAGCAATGTAAATTAAAATGAGAGCAAAACAACATCTTGCCCTCATTGATAGACAACATATTCAGATTTAATTAATAACCCTTTTAAAAAACTATTTTTCTGTTCCTATTGTAAATTAACTGTTAATGGTTTCAGCCACCTGATTACCCACATTGGTTACGGCTTTTGAAATTTTGTCAATGGTCTTATTGATGCTCGCATCTTCTCCATCAGGTTTAATAAACTTAATCTTGTGATTAGTGACTAATGCGCCTGCAACGCCGAGAACCGCAATAGGCGGCGCAATCACCGTGGTCAAAACAACAGCGTTCACAGGCAGGTCAACCACTGTTTTTTCGGCTTTTTTAACCACAAACTTAGTTTCATTGCCCTTTTTAATGAGTTTACCCGTTGCCTTCAAAAGCTTTTTCGCCGCAGTCCAGTATTTGGATTCGCTTTCCATTGTCTCTACCTTATAAGCCTTTACCTTGTTTTCTTTTTCGAGAGCAATCAGAGCCTCCACAATATCGTTATTGCATTTTTCCAATGCTTCCTTGGCCTCTGCATAGCTAATATTGGCCCTTTCTTTTAACATATCGATTTGTTCCAGACTGACTGACATTTTTTATCCCCTCCAAAAATAAATCATCTACTACGGTTTAAGTATAGATGCGAACAATTATAGAAGGTTTAGAGGAAGATTAAAATTTGATTAGAAAATACCCGGAAGGAAATGGCGAGCCTTTTTCAGGCCAGGAGCATTCTATCGTTTTCAATTTTAGCTCCGCTCGCTTCTTCAAACATCCCCAATAAGTGTTCAATGGTGATATTAGCCCGTTTTTCACCCTTAATGTCAAGAATAACACGTCCCTCATGCATCATTATGGTTCTGTTACCTACACTTAAAGCATGATGTAAATTATGGGTAATCATGAGGGTCGTCAAACGTGGGTTATCGGCAACACGGCAAGTTAAATCCAAAACCTTTTCAGCTGTTTTGGGATCCAAAGCGGCAGTATGTTCATCCAGCAGGAGTAACTTGGGATTCTGTAAAGTAGCCATTAGTAGGGTAAGCGCCTGTCTTTGGCCCCCGGAAAGAAGACTGACCCGAGTCGTTAACCTGTCTTCTAAACCTAACCCCAGTTTCCTTAATTCTTCGCGAAAGAAAGTGCGTTCTTTATAAGAAATGGCTTTGCGCAAACGCAGCCTACTGCCTCTTCGAAGGGCCATAACCATATTTTCTTCGATATTCATTGATCCGGCTGTCCCAAGCATAGGGTCCTGAAAAACACGGCTTATGAATTGGGCCCTTTTATATTGGGGAAGGTTTGTTATGTTTTTGTCTTCAATATAGATTTCTCCACTGTCTATCTCAAAATTACCGGCCACAGCGTTAAGCAGAGTAGATTTACCGGCGCCATTACTTCCAATCAAAGTCACAAAGTCCCCGGGGGAAAGTTCCAGATTGACCTGATTCAGCGCTATCTTTTCATTAACTGTACCCTTATTGAATACCTTGGTCACATTATGAATGGTTATCACGGTGCTCCTCCTTTCCGCGGAGACCATAAGCCATTAGCCAAAAACTTGTTCTTCATGCTAGGTGTAACCAGAGCAACTATTACAATAAAAGCTGTTATCAGTTTAAGGTCAGTAGGGGCTAAACCCAACTGCAGAACAATTGCTATTATAATTCTGTAAATAACGCCACCACACACAACAGCAACAATTGTACGGCCCACTGAAGATGTTCCTATCAGTACTTCACCAATAATAACGGAAGCCAGGCCGGCAATAATTATCCCTATCCCCATACTGGCATCCGCAAATTGTTGATACTGGGCCACATAGCTGCCCGCAAAAGCAACCAGGCCATTCGACAAGGCAAGTCCGATAATTTTCATCAGGTCTGTGTTTACTCCCTGACTCTTAATCATCAATTCATTATCACCGGTAGCTCTCAGGGCCAGGCCAAACTCGGTGAGGAGAAAACGGTAAATGATCAAACCGATTATAATAAGGGTTACCAAACATAAAATCAGTGTTGAATAGTTTTCAACATATGGTATTTTTGCAAAATCGGTAATAATGGTTCTGGTGCCCAGGAGAGAAATATTGGGCTGACCCATAACCCTTAAGTTTACAGAGTACAGAGCAGTCATGGTAAGGATACCTGATAATAGTGGAGTAATGTTAAATTTAGTATGCAGCACCCCGGTAAATATTCCGGCCAGACATCCCCCGAAAAAAGCAATAATAACCGATAACCAGGGGTTATACCCACGAAATATTAAAGTAGCTGCAATGGCAGCCCCTAAAGTGAAGCTGCCATCAACAGATAAATCAGCATAATTAAGAACACGAAAAGTCAAGTAAACCCCGACAACCATAATCGCATACATTAAGCCCAGTTCCAGGGTACCTGACACAACCTGCCAGGACATAAAAACACCTCATTTACATTATACTACTTAATTACCTTTGCGGCTTTGCCGAGCACCTCTTCGGGAATTGTCACCCCAATTTTATCCGCATTTTTTTTGTTGATAACAATGCTGAATTCCTTCTGGCTTTCCACAGGCATATCTTGCGGTTTTTCTCCGTTAATTATTCTTATGGCCATTTCACCGGTCTGTTCGCCAAGCTTTTTGTAGTCAATACCTATTGTCGCCAAAGCACCTTTTTCCACCACACTACTTTCTCCTGAAATTATCGGTATTTTGTTCTGATCAGCAACCTGAACCACCGAATTCGCGGCAGAAACAACCATATTGTCAGTCGGTACATAGATAGCCTGTACCTTACCAACCAAGGACTGTGTCGCCTGCATAACTTCCGCTGTACTTGTCACTGTAGCCTCAGTAACTTCAAGTCCCAAACCGGAAGCAAGCTCTTTAACCTTTTTCACCTGGGTCTGTGAGTTTTGTTCTCCGGCATTGTAAATTACTCCAATATTCTTTGCTCCGGGCACAAGTTGTTTAAGTAATTCAAGCTGTTCTTTAATCGGGTTCATGTCGGTAGTGCCGGTAACGTTAGTACCCGGTTTTTGCAAACTGTTTACAAGCTTAGCGCCCACGGGGTCAGTCACTGCGGTAATCAAAATTGGAATGTCCTTGGTAGCGCCAGCCACCGCCTGAGCTGAAGGAGTAGCAATGGCCAAAATTAAATCAGGTTTTTCCGAAGCCAGTTTTTGAGCGATAGGCTGTAAATTATTCGCGTCGCCCTGAGCATTTTGGTAGTTGACAACCAGATTCTTGCCTTCCTCATAACCGTTTTTCTTAAGGGTCTCCAAAAAGCCTTCCCTGGCAGCATCCAGCGCGGGATGTTCTACAATCTGGATAATCCCCACTTGAAGAGCCTTGCCACTGCCCTTGTCCTTTGTGGCGGCAGGTTGATTGCTGCCACAACCAACAAGTCCCGCCAAAAGCAACAAAACCATACTCAGAGTAATTAATTTCTTCACCTTTTATTCCCTCCGATTCTTTGCTATAGAAAAGCTCAGCCTGCCAAAACACAGGTTCCGCTTTTCCCCGGGAACACTGCATATGTAGGTATGGTTTATATAATACATACTCATGAAACTAAAAAACACTCTTGTAGAGTGCCCCAACCTTCCCTACAGTGCTACCGTCCTACGCATTTTTTATTTTCATTTTAAAATTAATTAGCTTACCTGTCAATATTAACGTTTTCTGACAATTTGAATCAACCTCTGATGAAACAACAAACCCTGGTCTTATTTCATTAGAACCAGGGATTACTGTCACATTTGGTGGAGGTGAGGGGAGTCGAACCCCTGTCCGGAAGAGAACCCAC
Source organism: Thermincola sp. GK-1 (assembly GCF_059412445.1). NCBI lineage: Bacteria > Bacillati > Bacillota > Clostridia > Eubacteriales > Thermincolaceae > Thermincola > Thermincola sp. GK-1. The sequence continues at coordinate 76,145 of NZ_JBSQAT010000009.1, read as the reverse complement.
ACAAGCTTCTCCGAGCGCAGCCTGGTGATTTAATTTCGCTCCCCAGGCGCCCACCGGCAGGCTCCTGTGAAACTATCTCGATAAATCTCGCCTAACTCCTCCGAGAATTGGAGTTAAGCCAGCTCTGTAGGTTGACCCCTAATCCCTCACCCAGAGCACAGAGGGTTAGAGGTTAGCTGCATTAGGCAGCTAAAGCGTAATTTTCTTCTGCGTTTAATTTTAAGTCCACCGTATTACGGGCTGATGGAACCCCGGCTCGCTACTTGTGCCTATTCATCCCCCGTCGAAACCATTACACCCCCATATTAGTTAACAGTTGACAGTGAACAGTGAACAGTGAACAGTTAACAGTTGACAGTTGACAGTGAACAGTGAACAGTGAACAGTTGACAGTTGACAGTGAACAGTTTTTAAATGGCAGTCTATTTTTAAAGTTCTATACCTGTCAACTATTTACTGTCAATTGTTAACCGGCCTTTAAGCGATTTAATCAGGCCGTTTAGCATCCGGCCAATCTCGTCACATTGAGCCTCCAGGGCCAAGTATTCTTCCTCACTCAAGTAACCTAAATCCTTCCCCAGCAATAGAAAATACTCCACTTCCCCAAGCGAACCCCGAGCTATACCAGTAAACCTTTTAAGTTCTGCAGCGTACCCCCTGGAGCACCCTTCCGCAATGTTCGCCGGGATAGAGTAAGCAGCCCTCCTTAGTTGTTGCGTCATACAAAACTGCTCTGTTATAGGAAATTGGGCGCTAATTTTGTATATATCCAAAACTAATTGGTGAGCCTTTTGCCATACGGCTAACTCACGAAAATTACTACCCATATTCTTCTCCAAATAAAAGGATACTACTAAGTTAGAATCATCATCCCTTGCTAACTGTCAACTATCAACTCTTAACTGTCAACTGCCCTTTTGCCTCTCCCGGAAGGCTTTTTCAATCTCGCGTTTAGCGTCGCGAGCGGCCATGTCATCGCGTTTGTCGTAGAGCTTCTTGCCCCTTGCCAGGGCCAGGGCCATTTTTGCCCTGCCGTTTTTAAAGTAAATTTTCAGCGGCACCAGAGTAAGCCCTTTCTGTTTGGTGGCGCCAATAAGTTTGTTGATCTCATGCCTGTGTAAAAGAAGCTTCCGCACCCTGGTAGGTTCGTGGTTAAAACGGTTGCCCTGTTCATAGGGACTTATATGCATATTATGCACAAAAACCTCGCCGTTTCTAACCAGGGCAAAGCTGTCCTTGAGATTGGCCTTACCGGCCCGCAGGGACTTCACTTCCGTGCCCTTTAATTCAATGCCGGCCTCATATATCTCTTCAATATGGTAATCATGCCGGGCTTTGCGGTTCTCTATCTCTTTTACACCAGCCATGAGAATCACCTGTTCAAATAATAACCCCTTTAAGAGACGTATAAACATTATAGCACATTAAAGCCCCCTGTCAAGGGGCAGCCAATCGCGAACATGTGTTTGCAAATGCGCAAAAACATGGTATAATGTTCCAAGGTACAACCAAATAGGCGCAGGGTGGGCGGTCATTACCCCTACGAAAGGGGGTGATGATTATGCGAGTATTCGAAGCATTAACCTTGATGATATCTTTCGCGACATTAGTTGTTTCTATAATCGCTGCTTCACAACGAAAAAAGTAGCCTGCCCTGACAAGTAAGCTACTTTTTTCATGCTTACACTATGACCGCCCACTTCGGCGGTGGTTGTACCAACCGGGTGTCCCCACACCCGGTTCTGATCATTTTATCAAGTATCTACTCTCTATTATACACAAAAAAAGCAAAAAGGCAAGGAAGTACCCATCACCCACTCATAAATCATAAGCTAATAAATATTTTCCAATGATGACTGACCACTGGCCACTACCCATTATATTTCTCCTGGTCCTCTTTCCTAATTTGCGCCCGGCGGATTTTGCCGCTTATGGTCTTGGGCAGTTCTTCAACAAATTCTATTATTCGGGGGTATTTATACGGTGCAGTTACTTTTTTTACATGCTCCTGCAGCTCTTTCTTCAGTTCATCGGACGGTTCGCACCCTTTGGCCAGGACCACCGTAGCTTTGACGACGATGCCGCGGATACTGTCAGGCGCGCCCGTCACGGCACATTCCACAACTGCGGGGTGCTCAATCAGGGCACTTTCCACCTCAAAGGGACTGATGCGGTAGCCCGATGCCTTGATAACGTCGTCGTTTCTCCCCACAAACCAGAAATACCCGTCCTCATCCTTATAGACCACGTCGCCGGTATGGTACATATTGTGGCGCCAGGCTTTGGCATTGGCTTCTTCATCTCCGTAATAACCCTTGAAAAGGCCAACGGGCCTGCCGGAATCACACTTTATAACAAGTTCTCCTTCCACACCGGCGGGGCAGGAATTGCCTTCTTCATCCACTATGTCAATGTCATAGGCCGGGTTAGGCTTACCCATAGACCCGGGGCGGGTCTCAAACCATTCAAAATTAGCCACCAAAACAGTGGTTTCTGACTGGCCGAAACCATCGAAAATCCTGAGCCCCGTTTCTCTGTAAAAACGTTCATAAACCTCCGGATTCAGTGGTTCGCCGGCCGTGGAACAGTGTTTTATTGATGTAAGGTCGTAGTTTTTTAGGTTTTCCTGGAGCAAGAACCGGTAAACGGTCGGCGGGGCACAAAAAGTGGTCAGCCGGTACTTTTCCATCTTCTCCAGCAGGGTTTTGGGCACAAACTTGTTCATATCATAAACAAACTGAACTGCCCCGCAAATCCACTGTCCGTACATCTTACCCCAGCCAAACTTGGCCCAGCCGGAATCAGCCACTGTCAGGTGGAGGCCACCGTCTTCTACCCGCTGCCAGTATTTGGCCGTTACAATATGCCCCAGCGGATAGGTAAACGTATGGGCTGCCATTTTCGGCAGACTGGTTGTCCCTGACGTGAAGTATATTATCATAAGGTCGTCATTTTGTGTGTCATTTTCCCCCGTGGGCCTTTCCCATTTCTCGGAAGCCCGCGCAACCTCTTCCTCGAAATTAAGCCATCCTTCCCGGCGGCCATCTACCAATACCAGTTTCTCTAGTGTCGGTGACTGTTCCATGGCTCCTTCTACATGCTCAATTATATCCCGTTGATTGTAGGCCACAATCATTTTTATGTTGGCAGCATTGTTACGGTAAGCAATGTCCTTGGCAGTAAGCTGGAATGTGGCCGGAATGTAAACCGCTCCAATCTTGGCCAGAGCCAGAGCGCAAAAATAAAATTCATAACGGCGGCGCAGAATAAACATGACTTTATCGCCTTTTTCAATACCCTCCGAAGCAAAAAAATTGGCCGTCTTATCAGACCAGTATTTTAAATCCGCAAAAGTAAAGAAACGTTCATTGCCCTTATCATCACACCACACCAGCGCCATTCGCGAAGGTTCGGTTTTCGCGTATTCATCAATTATGTCGTAGGCAAAATTAAAATTCTCCGGTACATTAATTTTAAAATTTGCGCAAAAATCTTCGTATGACGAAAACTCCTTCTGGCTCACATATTTTTCAAGCAGTGACATATTAACTCTCTCCCACTAATTCATCATATTGTAAAATAAAATCCGGTTAAACTTTTTTATAGTATTATCACAGTTAAAAACTTGGCCGGTTTGCCGTCAAGCGCAACCATTTTATGAGGTTTAGCCGGATTGAAATACAAAGCGTCACCCGGATTTAACTCATATTCTTTATCTCCGATAATAACCTTCATCTTCCCTTCCAGACAATAATTAAACTCTTGCCCCTGATGTATTACAAGCTCCGGGTTGTTTTTCGGGTCCAATGTCACAAGGAGGGGCTCAATTTTTCTGTTGGCATATTTATAGGCCAGGTCTTCAAATTCATACTCATCCAGCCGTTCAACACTCAGCCCCTCTCCTTTCTTGACATAGCAAACTTCATGGAGTTTAGGCGAAACACCCGTAAGGATATCAGTTAAATCTACCCCATGTATGTTGGCAATTTCATAAATGATACTTATAGGGATATCGTCTTCCCCATTTTCGTACCTGATATAACTGTCTTTGGAAATATTCAACCATGCAGCCATTTGTTCCTCGGAAAAGCCGGCCAACAGCCTTAACCCTTTGATTCTGTTGGCAACATCTTTCACTTTGTCACGCATTACTCTCCACTCCCTTGCATTTATATTTTGTTTCTAAAAATTGGGCCCTCCGCCGTCCACCAATTCAAAATCCACCTGCCGCTCATCAGGGTTAACCCGTTCAACCCTGACCCTGACCTGATCGCCGATCCGGTATATCTTGCGGGTATGTTGCCCCACCAATCGGTAATTTTCCTCATCGTACTCATAGAAATCGTCCGTCAGGGTGGTTATATGTACCAACCCTTCCACCAGGTTATCCAGTTCTACGAACAGGCCGAAAGAAGTGACACTGGAAATAATACCCTCAAAAACCTGCCCCACCTTATCCAGCATGAATTCTACCTTTTTCAGGTCCGCACTTTCCCGCTCCGCTTCCATGGCGGCCCGTTCCCGTTCAGAAGACTGAACAGCGGCAGCAGGCACAAACTTCTTCAACCGGTCCAGTTCCTTTTGAGGTAAACTGCCACTTTTGAGAATACTTTTAATAATCCGGTGAATCACCAAATCCGGGTACCGGCGGATAGGCGAAGTGAAATGGCAGTAATACTTTGCCGCCAATCCGAAATGGCCCAGGTTCTCTTCGCTGTAACGGGCCTGTTTCATAGTTCTAAGCATTACCGTATTGATGACCCTTTCCTCCGGCCGGCCTTTTACCTGTTCAACAATTTTTTGTAAGGCCTTGGGGTGAATTTTATTAATGCCTTTTAGACCGTAACCGAAGGTAGCCAGAAATTTTTGAAGCTGCACCAGCTTTTCTTCTGCCGGCTCCTCGTGAACCCTGTACACAAAAGGGATTTCCATCCAAAACATGGCCTCGGCCACAGTTTCATTGGCCACCAGCATAAATTCCTCAATAATCCGGTCAGCTATAGACCTTTCCGCCTTCTTTATTTCCAACGGTCTCCCACGGTCGTCAAGGATGACTTTGGCTTCAGGAATATCAAAGTCTATAGCCCCTCTTTTCAACCGGCGCGCCCGCAATATCCGGCAAAGACGCTCCATGTTCTGAAGCATTTGCACCAGGTAATGGTACCGCCTTAATAATTCTTCATCTTTATCGACAAGCATCCTTTTCACATCGGTATAAGTCATCCGTTCGTTGGAATTAATAACGGATTCATAAATTTGATGTCTTCTCACATTTCCTTCTTCATCTATATCCATCATAACAGACAAGGCCAGCCGGTCTACCCGGGGATTCAGGCTGCAGATACCGTTGGAAAGCTTTGGGGGCAGCATGGGTATTACCCTGTCCACCAGGTACACACTGGTAGCTCTCTTGTAAGCCTCCTTATCCAGAGGGGTGCGCAAAGGAACATAATGTCCCACATCAGCAATATGCACTCCCAGTCTGAACAATCCGTCAGGTAGCATTTCCAGGCTGACGGCATCATCAAGGTCTTTGGCATCTTCACCGTCAATAGTTACCATCAGCAGGTTCCGGAAATCTTCCCGGCCCTGCATGTCTTCCGGCCGTACTTCATCGGGTATATCTTTTAATTGCCGCTCCACATCGGGTGGAAACTCCCTGGGCAGTTTATGTTTCCAGATTATTGATTCCATGTCTATGCCCGGCGCGCCCTTGCGGCCTATGATCTGTACAACTTCCCCTTCCGGGTTCATCCTATACTGCGGCCATTGGGTTACGCGAATAACCACTTTGTCGCCTGAACGGGCCCCGTGTTCATTGCCCCTGGCAATGAAAAAATCCTGGCTGATCCGTGTTTCATCGGGAATAACAAAACCAAAGTGCTTCGAACTGGAATATGTCCCCACCACAAGGGTATTGGCCCGTTCCAGTATCCGGATAACCTCACCTTCCCGGCGAACCCCTAAATCGCCTTTACTTGTAATACGGGCGATAACCCGATCGTTATGCATGGCCCCGTTTAAATTGGCCGGACTTACAAAAACATCCTCTTCTCCGGCACGGTCAGGGATGATAAAAGCGAACCCATTAGGATGCCCCTGTATCCGCCCAACCACCAGATTAAGTTTCTCCGGCACCCCGTAACGTAGTTTACGGGTTTGCACGATCTTACCCTGTTTTTCCAGTTCCGCCATCTTTTCAAAAAACTCAGGATTGGGCTCAAGGTTTAAAGCTTTGAGCAGTTCTTCTGCCGTTAGAGGCTTATAAGCAGCCCTCCGCATATGGCTTAATATTAATTCCTCCAGGTCTGTTTCAATTCTATCCAACATATTTCACCCACCTTAATTATGCCTGGTATATATGTTACTAATGTCAAATACCCTTATTCTGAAAATAACAGAAAGGGTAGACTAACTCTAATCTACCCTAAAAGCGCCAAAGCCAAACCTTATAACCCCAGCTCATCCCTTATTGCAAGCATGGCCTCCAGAGCCAGTCCAAAAAATTCCTCTAAAGTAAGGCCCAGTTCTGAGCAACTGGCTATCTGCTCCCGATTGGCTCCCCGGGCAAAAGATTTTTCATTAAACCTATTGATCAGGAATGGCACATCAATAGCATCCAGTTTCTTCTCGGGCTTGATTAGCGCTCCGGCTACGATGAGACCCGTTACAGGGTCGGTGGCATAAAGTGCTTTGTCCAGCAAACTGTTCCTGGGTAAGCCATGGGCGTCATTATGCACCTTCACGGAATAAACCACATCTTCCGGCAGTCCCATTTGCTCAAGTATCTCCGCGCCAACTAGGCTGTGGCGTACGGGGTCGTCCTTGGTTTGGTCGTAGTCAATATCATGCAACAGGCCCGCCAGCCCCCATTTTTCCTCATCCTGGCCGAAATGTCTGGCCAGCCTTTGCATAACTGCCTCACAAGCGTACATATGCTTCAGCAAATTATTATTTTTTACATGTTTTTTTAATTCAGTTAAAGCTTCTTCCCTGGTCATTGCCTCCACTCCTTGATAACATTCTAAACCACTATACCAGTTCCCGCTTAAGGATTTTTCCGGTGCTGTTTTTGGGTAAAGCATCTCTGAATTCAACAACTTTAGGCAATTTATAATTAGCCAACCGCTCCTGGCAGTATTTTATCAGCTCCCTTTCAGTGGCTGTCTCCCCCTCTTTTAAGACAACAAAGGCCTTGACAATTTCACCCCGTAAATCGTCAGCCACACCGACCACGGCAGCCTCAGCCACTTTCGGGTTAGTATAAAGGACCTCTTCAATTTCCCGGGGGTAAACGTTTAAACCGCCTACAATTACCAGGTCCTTTTTCCGGTCCATGATAAATATATAGCCTTCCTCATCCATATAGCCAATGTCCCCGCTATGCATCCAGCCGTCTTTTAAAGCTTCGGCCGTGGCTTCCGGCCTGTTCCAGTAACCCTTCATTACGTTGGGTCCCTTAAAACACAGTTCGCCCGGTGTATTCCTGGGCACTTCGTTCCCCTTTTCGTCAACAATTTTAACCTCCACGCCAGGTATAGGGACACCTATCGAGCCGGGTTTCCGTTCTCCGTAGTAAGGGTTGGTAGTACAGACCGGTGAACATTCGGACAGGCCATATCCTTCAAAGATTTGAATACCAAATTTCTCTTTAAACTTCCTGCTCAACTCTACCGGACATGCCGCCCCACCGGAATATGCCAACCGCAAATGGGCGAAATCCGCCGGGTTTACGTTTGGCACCTGCAGCAGTACACTATACATCGTCGGTACCCCGGCAAAAATTGTTGCTTTTTCCTCCACTATGGTTCTCAAGCTGGTTTGCGGAGAAAAGCTCTCTAATATTATCACCAGCCCGCCGTACGTTAACGGAAGCAGTACACAGGCTGTCCAGGCAAAGGAATGAAACATAGGCAGCACACAGACCGTTGAATCGGGATAACCGGAAGCAGTAGCCTCCTTGGTCGCTGCCGCATTAGCAAGCATATTATGATGGGTAATCATAGCTCCTTTGGGGTTTCCCGTCGTACCTGACGTATACAGAAGCACAGCCACGTCATCGGAGGAAACGGCATAATCCAGGTCTAGGCTGCCACTTTCATTCTTCAGCATTGATTGCATGGAAACCGTTCCCACAGCGGAATAATCCTGCTCCAGATCCTGCACCACTATATACTTCAGGGACACGATCTGCGGCTGCGCCAGCGTAACAAGCGGCATAAACAATGGTGCGGTAATAAGGGCAGAGACCCCGGCATCGTTTAGTTGGTAGATTAACTCTTCTGCTTTAAACATCACGTTAACAGGTACAACTATCGCGCCCAGTTTAACAATGGCAAAATAACTGATTACAAAATATGAACTGTTCAGCATCAGTAACCCAACGCGGTCTCCTTTGCCGATGCCCAGCCTTTTCAAACCATTGGCGACCTTGTTGGCCTGCTCGTCAAGTTCCTTGTATGGCCAGGTCCTGCCTTTGAACTTCAAGGCCGGTCGGTCGGCAAATTCCTTTGCGCCGGCGGTTATCATTTCACCAAGGGTCATCGTCTACCCCTCCCAAAATTTTTTTCACATGGTTATATTATAGCATTTCTTGTCTAACTTGTCCTGCAATTAAAGTCCCTATAGCAAAGAAAGTGGCATTGACGGCCACTTTCCCAGGGACTATTTCTTCAAAATCTCTCTTGAACTATTCCTTCAATGCCCTCTTTAAGATTTTGAGCAATGAAGGCTTTAACCGCTTCCCCTCGCAGGGCATCGGCCACTCCGACAACAGCAGCTTCCGCCACTTTGGGATGGGAATAGATGACCTCTTCAATTTCCCGGGGGTAAACGTTTAAACCCCCGACAATAATCAGGTCCTTTTTCCGGTCCACGATGAAAAGGTAACCTTCTTCATCCATGTACGCAACATCACCTGTGTGCAGCCAACCGTTTTTCAGCTCTTTCCTGATCTGTTTAACCAAAGGAAGAAAAACCGGCGCCACAATCATGGCGGAAGCCTGGGAATCATTCATCAGGTATTTGACTTCTTCCCCTTTAAAAGCTACATTAATGGGCACCACGATAGCGCCCAGGCGAGCTACAGCAAAATAACCGATTACAAAATAAGGGCTGTTCAGCATCAGTAAACCTACCCGGTCACCCTTTCGAATACCCAGTTTTCTCAGCCCATTGGCCACCTGGTTAATCTGCTCGTCCAATTCCCGGTAAGTCCATTGCCGGTCTTTGTAGATAAGAGCCGTTTTATCCGGAAATCTATCTTTCGCTCTGCTGATAACCTCTCCCAAAAGCACTGCTTTACCTCCTATTTCTTTCATCAATAATCCTCTGACCGTATGTGAACTCTATTCCTTCCGCTTGCTTATAATTTCTTTCAATTTCTCCGTTTTCCACATTAATGCAAGTATTATAACATGGCAAAATAAAGAAGTCCACAAATAGAAAAATGCCGGCAAAATCCGGCATATGTAATACATACACATTTATTTAATTATGCTCAATGCCAAAGAAGTAATCAAAAATCCTATCGCAAAAGCAGTGGATAATTTGCTCAAAAATTCATCCATCCCTTTTTTCTTACCGAAAATAGCATCAGCTCCACCGGCAATAGCACCCGATAAACCGGCGCTTTTTCCCGACTGCAATAATACAGTTACAATTACACCCAAGGCCAATAAAATATGAACGATAATTACTGCGATTTTCAAAACCTTCACCTCCCGAAGCTTAACATATAGATTTTAACAGATAATTTACTTTCTGTAAAGATACCCACCTGACATTCGGTTTACGTACTGCTCCAGTTTCTATTTTGCCCCCTCTTCTTTTAAAACGTATGATTTTCTTGGTCTTCAGGGGTGTAAATATAATTCATGGATTGGCCGTTGCCGAAAAGACTAAACACTAATTTTTCGGAATCCCAGAATCTTGTGTGTACCGAATCAGCCACGGAGTTTTCAAATAGTCCAGCCACCATCGTTTTGGAATAGTCCTCCAAGCAATATACGAAAACATAACTCTTATAAGGTGTGTCATTATCGGAAAACAGGTCCAGAGCGGCATATTCACCTTGGGGATCAATTATAATTTGTTCAATGCCAATATTCTTTTTGTTGTTTATCCCGGTGATTTTATCTACCAGTTTAAATTTTTTATCTTTTAAATTATAACTTAGCAGTTGCACTGCAGCATACTGACCCTTGTCCTGCAAAACCTGCATGGTAAATAATAAAGTGTCCTTTGCCTGGTTATAGGCCATTGGCCCAAACCTGTAACGGCCTTGGGGTACAAATTCATGGGGTATATCACTGGCCCTGAATAAAACCTCGCTCTTTTCATCTCTGCTCATTTTAACTTCCCCGGTGTGGTCCATAGCCATAATATCTATATTTTTCAGTTCTTTAATACCGTCAATAATAAACCCATTGTCCCCGGGTATCAAATAAAACCTTGCTTGAACAATACTGTAATAGGGGTTGGCAGTATATGCCCAATATATCTCTGCGTCAACGTATTCCTTGCCCTTTTCTTTGCCGCCAGATATTATCTTATAACCTACCTGGTGAGGATTGGATATGGTTAAGAACGGTGGAGGATTCTTCATGATACTTTTGGCATAATCATCATCCCTTACAATTAACGCCTGAACAAACCTCTTCACCGTATCTTCCGCTGTCATTTTCTCAGTGGTAAAATCAATTTTCATCAGTTTTAATCCGTCTCCGGACTCAAGGTTAGCATTTTTCAGAGCATAAAGACTTTTCGAATCACTGCTCCAAACTGGAGCATAGTAGCTATACATTCCGCTTACAGTCAGGCTCCGGATAGTATCGGAGGGTTTTAGACTATCTAGCCACCGTTCTTCAACATCCCGGTTAGGAAAGTTTGCCGTGACCCTCCTTTTTGTGTGCATTCCTCCCGTATCGGCAATCCATATATTCTCCATGCTCCGGTTAATTTCAGCATTGTTGTTAAACCTTTGGACTTTTTTCTCAGCCTTGACATAAGCCACATAATTGCCGTCAGGGGAAACAGAAGGAAACCGGCCTTCATCGATAACTCTCTCTGAACCGTCCTGCAAGTCCTTCAATATTACTTTGTTCTTTTTTTCTATAACAATACGGCTGCTGTCTTTTACCCAGGACGCATGTGCGCCTTCAGTGAGTTTTCTGGATTTATGCGTTTCCAAATCTAACTCATATATTCCGGATTCCTGAACGGTAAACCCGTGTGAATCAGGTCCGTTCCAAGCCAAAACCTTTTTTGTATAAATCACCCGTCGGCCGTCAGGGGACCAGGAAGGCTCCTCGTAGAAAACAGTCATCTGATCACCTTTAAGCAACATTTCCTTTTTTTTACTGACTAAGTCGTAAATCATTACATTCCCGTCAGATAAAAGAATTTTTTTTCCATCGGGTGAAACTCTGATAAACCCTGTTTTATTATCAATAACCCGGTGAAAGCCTTTTTTGTTATAGGCAAATATCCCCTTCTCCGCCAGAGCGAGATAAACAGTTCCCCGGTATTCCGTTAGTCCTATTATAGACCCCCGGCCCATCTCAACAAAAGATATTTGGTTTAAAATTTTTAATGATGCGGCATTGGCCTGTTCCATAATGTTTTCCGGTGAGGTCATATAAACGAAAAAGGCGATGCAGGCAGCCGCAACTGCCGCAACAAAAGGCAACCTTTTTAGCCAAGAAAACATCTGTTTATTGACGAAGGAGCCACGCAGCCGCCGCTTTAGGGTTTCGTTAACGGGCAATTCTTTCTTCAGTTCCCGCAAGGCTTTGTCTAACCTCTGATCATCCATAAATTATCCCTCCATACAAACCTTAACTAACGCCTTTAATTTTTCTTTTACCCTCATAAATTTCAGTTTGACGGCGTTCTCTGTTTTGCCTGTCAATTGCCCGATTTCCCAATATTTTAACTCGGCAAAATACCTCAGGTTAATCAATTCCAGCTCTTCTTTTGTCAGGGCACCAAGAGACTTTTTCAGGCAGTTAACTTCATCTTGCTTTTCCAGTTCTTCTTCAAAACAGTAAAGATAGGTATACCGTTCCATATCCTCGCCCACTGTGATGTCTTTCTTCTTACGGTAGTGGTCAATCACTGTGTTACGTGCAATGGTGAATAACCAGGCTTTGTGGCTTCCCGTGACGGAAGGGAACTTTTCGAAAGCTTTCAGGAACACTGCGCTTACCAAATCATCGGTATCCCATTGATTACCTGTTTTGAAATAAATATACCTGTAAACATCGTCAAAATACAAGTCGTAAAAACTTAGAAAATCCATGGCTCCCGGGAAGCCTCCTTTCACCTGTTAAGACGAATATGTCTGCCAAAGGTTTCAGATTTTTTCAAGTGACCATTGTCCAATAGTGGTCCGTAGTCAGAAAAACATAAAAAAACACGGCAATGCCCCAATACACATTTTAAAAACCGGTACAATTCAATTGTACTAAATGTATGTATATCAGGGCATGCCGCAATTTTAATTTTTTTACTGTTCACTGACCACTACTGTTTTATTCATGCCTTAATGCCTCGATTGGGTCTAATCTGGCTGCCTTGCTGGCCGGATAAAGCCCAAAGAAAATGCCTACCGCGCTTGAGAAAATAAAGGCAATGGCAATAGTTCCCCAGGACACCAGGGGCGGCCATTTAGCAAACCGGGCAATCATATAGGCCCCACCAACACCAATCGCGGCGCCGAATACTCCTCCAATCAGACAGATGACCACGGCTTCAATGAGGAACTGTACCATGATATCTTTACGCCGGGCGCCCAGAGCTTTCCTGATGCCAATTTCTCTGGTCCGTTCGGTAACAGAAACCAGCATGATGTTCATAACCCCTATCCCCCCCACAAAGAGAGAAATGCCCGCTATGGCCCCTACAATCAGGGTCATGATGCCGGTTACTTTGTTTATCATCTGCATCTCCTGTTCCATGGTCATAGTCCTATACCGGTCTTTGTTATTATGGCGCCGTTCCAGAATTTTTACCGCCTGCTGCATGGACTCCTCCAACCGGTCCCGGGAAGCAGCCTGAGCTTCAAAGCCCATTAAAGCCTTTTCGTTAAAAAGGTTCTGCCAGGTGGAAGCGGGAATAAAAGCTGTCTTCAAGCCACCAAGCCCGGCCAGCACGCTTTCTGCAGATTTGGAAACCCCAATTACGGTAAAAGGTTTACTTTTCACAAGGACCTTTTTCCCTATAGGGTTCTCCCGGCCAAAAATCTCATCAGCCAACTTCTCTTCAATTACTATGACGGCCCTGTTGCTCTTGGCATCGTGATTGGAGAAAAAGGTTCCGGCCACAAGTTCGATATTGCGCATGAACTTGAAATCTCCGGTTACCCCCTGAACACTGGCCATTTTTTTCCCTTTCGTTCCCTTAACCTGGGCCGCTCCGCTCTGCATGGTAGACATGCCTTTTATGCCCGGCACCAGTTTCTTGATTAAATCGATGTCATCCAGGGAAAAATCCCTGGGTGTGGCCGGGTCGTCATCTGAAAAATCGATATATATAGCAAAAAGGTTGGAACCGACCTTGGATATTTCACTCATCAGCAAGGCCTGACCCCCGCGGCCAATGGCCACTACTGCGATAACTGCCGCAATGCCTATGACAATACCGAGCATGGTTAGAGAAGACCGGAGTTTGTTAGTCCAAAGCCCTTCGAGAGCAATTTTAACAGCTTCCAGTAAATTCAAAGGCCGTTCACCTCCGGCGGGCCCAACCTCCAGAGATATTCGACAGCGCTGATAGGGTCACTGATGGATTCATCTTTAATTATCCTGCCGTCCCGGAAATACAGGACCCTGTTCGTATGCTCGGCTATTTCCCGCTCGTGGGTAACTATAAGAATGGTAGCTCCTTCCCGGTTGAGTTCCTGGAAGATAGCCATAATTTCCTCACTGGACCGGGTATCCAGGTTGCCGGTCGGTTCATCGGCAAGAATAATGGCCGGTTTGTTAACCAAAGCCCGCGCTATGGCAACCCTTTGTTTCTGTCCACCGGAAAGTTCGTTGGGCCGGTGATGCCCCCTATCCTGCAGCCCAACCCTTTTTAATGCCCATTCGGCCCGTTCCTTTCTCTGCGCCGCCGGAACTCCGGCGTACAACATAGGCAGTTCCACGTTGCGAAAAGCCGTTAACCGGGGCAAAAGGTTAAAATTCTGAAAAACAAAACCTATCTTTCGGTTGCGGATGGCCGACAGTGCGCCGTCTTCCATCCCGGCTATTTCCTGCCCGTCGAGGAGGTAGGAGCCGCTGCTGGGCTTGTCAAGGCAGCCGAGAATATTCATCAACGTGGACTTCCCGGAACCCGAAGGTCCCATAATAGCTACAAATTCGCCGGGTTTAACTTCCATGGAAACATCCCGCAGCGCGTGTACGGAAATCTGCCCCGTCCGGTAAACTTTGTTTAACGCCTCTATTTTAATCATTGGTCTTCTCCTTTGCTGCCGAAGCCGTATTTTCCCGGACATCTACGACATCTTTATCCTTTAAGTTTTCCGGCGGGTTAACCACTATACTGTCTCCCGGACGCAAACCCTTTTTAACATGGAGGTAAAGCTCGTTCCCCACGCCTGTTTCCACCTTCCTCAGGCTTACGCGGTGATTATCATTGATGACGAAAACAAACCTGTTGTGCCCTTTTTCTATAATCGCTTCGTAAGGTATTACGGTTACTCCTTTCAGACTGGCCGTAGTTATATTCAGGTCAACACTGTAACCGGGTTTAAGTTTGCTGTCAAACTCGGTAATCTCTACCGTAATTTCCACATTGGTCTGTTCTGCCTGGTCTTTAAGTTTGGTAACGGCTACCGGGGACACCATGGCAACTTTACCTTTGTATACCGCCCCTTCCGCAGCGGCAGCTGTTATGGTCACCGGCTGTCCCACTCGCAGGTTGCCGCTGTCCGATTCACTTACTTCTGATTTTACTATTAACCGCTGCGGGTTGCCGATACTTATTAACGGAGCGCCGATTGCGGCATAGCTCCCTTCTTCCACGTCCACGGAAAGTACAATACCATCCATCCCGGCCCTGACACTGGCTTTGGCAATCAAATCTTCGGTCAGCTCAACAGCTACTTTGGCCTGCTGGACCTGGGCTTCCAACGCCGCCAATTCCGGACCGCTTTCCCCGGCCAAATCCATTTCCAGGCGTTTCTGGGCGGAACGGTATTCCGCCTCGGCCGTCACATAATTCAATTTGGCATTTTCCAGGCTTTCTTGGGAGACAGCGCCCGCCTGAAAAAGTTGGTTGGTCCGCTCAAAAGCGGCCCTGGCATTTTGAAAAGCCGTTTCTGCCTTTTTTAAATTGGCCCTGTCCTGTTCTATCACCTGGGACCTGGCGCCTGACCTGGCCTTGGCCAGGTTGGCTTCCTGAACCCGCAGGTTAGCCTGGTCCTGTTTCAGTTGCCGTTCCAACTGGGCAGTATCCAGTTGCATCAACAACTGGCCCGCTTTAACCCTGTCACCTGTTGACACGTATATCTTGGTCACAGTGGCGGCAACCTGGGCAGTATACTCCTGTTTATCCTGAACTTCTACCTTGCCACTGGCCAGGACTACCTGTTCCAGGTTTTTCTTTTTTACCTGAAAGGCTTCTACCGGAATTCCCTTTTCGCCGGAGTTTTTGTAAATATTTACCCCTATGATAAGCAAAACCAGTGCCGCCATGGCTGCACCGATAATAATTTTCTTTTTGCGTTCCAAAGTTATACCGCACCTCCGCCAAAATGAGCCGCTGCGCCCATAATTACCCCGTAAACCGCCAGGATAATGCCTAAAAATACTCCCACCTTCCTGGTCGTTGTCCTGATAGCAACTGCTGCGCCCATGGCCAGCAGAATAATACTCCAAATGATAAAGGGGTCAAAGACTGACAGGAAGCCAAACAAAAACCCGGTTTGGTTTTTAGGCAGGAAAAGGGCCAGGCTTGTGGTAACGTTTTTCATATTAGAAGCGGGTGTAAGCAGTACCAGTATTGTCTTGACGATACCGCCAAGCATATTGGGTACGGAAGCAATCACGGCAGCCGACATCAATTTCTTGAAAGTCCCGTCACCGGCGACAACCAGGTTCAAGAACTTCAACAAAAGGGCCAGGATAACCCACATAATCAGTGGCGAAACAAAGGCCAGAGCTGCCTGGGCGCCGGTAATTGCCGGCAGCATTTGTTTGGTCATGGCCAGTTGTTCCGGCGGCATGGGTTTTGGTGAATGTTCAAGTGTCCAAAGGGTAAATTCCCTCATTTTGGGAATAATAGGTAAGAACAAGAGCAGGTTAACCAACATCAGCAAAAAGCCCATGGGCCAGAAGGATGCCTGTTCTACAAATTCTTCTACGGCAGCCTTGGGGCTGACAATGGCGTCAATAAAAAACTTTAATAAACCCCGCTTTTCTTTTTGTTCCATCTCCATTTTTACCTCTCCCCTTCATAAAATTTTAATAACCCCGGAAATTCCGGCAATTTAAAATCAAGCGGACAATACCATACCTACTGCAATAAGACAAAAGATAAGAGACAGGAAAACACTGGTAATCCCCACCATGTAGGCCGACATCTTATTGTTCCTGGCTACAGTCAAACCGATGCCCAGCAGCAGGGCATTTGTTACTGCGCCAATACCAAAAGGGACCCAAATTTCAGTTGGCGAACCGTAACGGTCCACTTCCCCTGCCAGGTTATAGTGCATAGGCACCCGTTCCGGCAGGCCGGGAATTTTCATGGCCAGGAAAATACCTGTTCCCGCCAGGATCAGGAGGGACAGAAATACCATGCTGAGAAAAAACCTATCCTTCCAGGGTGAAACCCGTTTCCTTCCTTTCCCGTCTTCCATTGTTTCCCGCTTCTGCGCCAGGTCGGGTAAGAGGCGGTTCAGGTCATCCAGGAACTCATCAGGGTTTTCGGGAGTTATCCCTATGGTTTCCCATTTGGTTTGCAGGAGGATAATGTCACCCCAGAGCCGGGTAGCATAAAGGTTGGCTGAGCCTTTACCCCGCGGGTCTGTAAAGGTACCCCAGTGAAACCCTGGCCAACTGGCGCCGGCCACTTTCATACTGCTGGTACCAACAACCTTTCTGACTTCCCTGATGCTTTGCAAAGGTATCCGTTTCTGATTAAAAGCCCATCTTATGACCAGGTCCTCTCCCTCAATTCTGTACTCCAGGTTTTTGGCCGCCCAGGTAAAATACCCCATCATACCAACCACCAGGATTCCCGTCAGGCCCATGACAGCCGTAAAGGTCCATCCAGG
Organism: Thermincola sp. GK-1; assembly: GCF_059412445.1. Classification (NCBI taxonomy): domain Bacteria; kingdom Bacillati; phylum Bacillota; class Clostridia; order Eubacteriales; family Thermincolaceae; genus Thermincola; species Thermincola sp. GK-1. Next base: position 58,867 of record NZ_JBSQAT010000009.1, on the reverse strand, counting down.
TCCCCCTGTCGGGCTGATTATAACCGTGGGCACGGCCAATATCACAATCGAAAATATCAGCAGGCCAACCCCCCAGATAAACCCTTTCCCTTGTGCCGGCTTATAAACTTTCATTATACTTGCGTCTCCTTTTTCAATTTTATTAATCCTCCAGATTGCGTAAGCTAAAAATCCCGTTTTTTAAACCGGTTTCTGGCCAGCATATAAAAGGCTGCCGTAATTATTATCAAAACTATCAGCGGGATAAAGGGAAACCCCTTCCCTAATGCTATATTAGAGCCGGCCATGTGGTAATATATAGAGTAATAATGCAATCCCGGGAAAAACCCCGGCACGAAAAGAACCATGGCAATAATTCCCGTGATTACGGCAGATTTTAAGGTCCGGTCAAATACCGTTGAAAAATAAACGGCCATTGAATAGATAACTGCCATTCCGGCCAGAGCCATAATGATGTTTTGCACCATATCCACAACGGGAATTTTATGTCCGGTAGCAACTACAGTAATATATAACACTACAGTTGATGCCACCACCACCAAAGCTAACGCAGCAAAATTTACAATAAATTTGACGGTAAAAACGTCCTCCCTGAGTATAGGTCTGGCCAAGAGGAACTGTATAGTTTTTCGCGATACTTCCGATGAAATTATGCCGGCCCCAAATATGATGGCCATTACACTTCCGAACTGGTAGAGGTTCTTGCCAAACCATTGGGACCAAATATAAAGCCTGCTTAACAACGTCATGACCGAGGACAAAGGCTTCGCCGGAAGTAGGGTAAACCAGGTTCAACAGCATTTTTATGGTTGTCGTTTTCCCAGCCCCGTTTAAACCCAGAAATCCATAAATACTTCCTTTGACCACTTTCAGATCAAGGGCGTTTACAGCCAATTTATCTTCAAACATCTTTGTAAGGCCTCTGGTTTCTATAGCCAGTTCCATTGTCATTTTTTACCACCCCCATTCCTTCAGGGTTTCTTCAAAAAGCTCCCTGAGCTCCGCTTCGGTAAACCCCAGGTGATAAGCCTCCACTAATGCTTTACCAAGAGCTGATTTTACCAGTTTTACACGCTCTGCGTACTCAATCTTTATTTCCTTTTTAGAAACAAAGGTTCCCACTCCACGGACCGTTTTTATCACACCGTCCCTTTCCAATTCCAGGTAAGCCCGGGAAACCGTATTGGGATTGACCGTAAGCTGAACAGCCAGGTCCCTTACCGAAGGCAATTGGTCACCCGGCTTGAAAAACCCTGTTGCCACCGCTCTTTTTATCTGTTCCCTGATTTGTATGTAAATCGGCGGTCCCCCGGACGGGTCAATATGCAGCCACATACTGTTCTCCTCCTACTTCCTCTGTCACGGTGTATATTGCCCATAAACGGAGAATTGTATTATTGTACTGGTGTACTAATTGACTAATACACTATTATTGTATTCCACCTGCCCGAAAAATGCAATGATTTTTAGAAAACCAAAATATTGAAGGCTGCCTCAATTTTGAGGCAGCCCTCTTAAAACACAATTTATTTAATTATGCTCTGGAACACATAGAACTTGGCAACGATAGGCGCAATAATCAGGGAAATGGTACCCATAACCTTGATCAGCGGATTCATGGCAGGACCTGCCGTATCCTTGAAGGGGTCACCTACGGTATCACCTACAACGGCAGCCTTGTGGGCATCAGAACCTTTGCCGCCCAGTTTACCTGTTTCAATGTATTTCTTGGCGTTGTCCCAGGCGCCGCCGGAGTTAGCCATGAAGAGGGCCAGAAGTACACCGGAAGCGGTGCCGCCGGCCAGGGTAGCGCCCAATGCCAGGGGTCCAAGCAGGAAACCTACAACAACAGGGGTTCCGATAGCCACAATACCGGGAGCGATCATCTCGCGGATAGCAGCCCTGGTACTGATGTCAACACACTTGGCATAATCGGGCTTTGCTTTGCCTTCCATCAGGCCGGGAATTTCCCTGAACTGACGGCGAACTTCAGCAATCATATCGAAAGCGGCACGACCAACAGCTTCCATAGCAAAAGATGCTACCAGGAAGGGAACAGTTGCGCCGATGAAAAGACCGATAATAACGATCGGGTTCAGAATGTTGATTTCCTCCAAACCTGCAGATTCACTAAAGGCAGTGAAAAGGGCCAATGCAGTCAGAGCAGCAGATCCGATAGCAAAACCTTTGGCCACTGCAGCTGTAGTGTTACCGACAGCGTCCAGCTTGTCGGTGTTCTTACGCACTTCCGGACCAAGCTCAGCCATTTCGGCAATACCGCCGGCGTTATCAGCAACCGGGCCGAAGGAATCGATAGCAACAACCATACCGGCAGTGGAAAGCATACCCATAGCAGCCATGGCGATACCGTAGATACCGAGACCGGCACCTGCGGATTCAGCCGCAATATAAGAAGCATAGATGGCAATTACAATAACGAGAATCGGATAAACAGTACTCTTCAGACCGACTGCCAAACCTTTAATAATATTGGTAGCAGGACCGGTTTCTGAGGCTTCGGCAATTTCCTGAGCAGGTCTCTTATGATATGAAGTATAAAGCTCGGTTATGTAACCAACTGCTACGTTAGTAACCAAGCCGGCAACAATACCTACAAAAATACCAATGGCCTTATCGGCAAATAACCACTGGGCCAGGAAGAATCCGGCGACAGCCGTAATAATGTTTGTGCCGTACAGACCTTTGTTCAGAGCGGCCTGCGGGTTGCCGTCCTCACCGCTCATACGGACAAAACTCGTACTGATTATAGAAGCAACGATGCCGATAGCACCGATCAGTAACGGGAAAAGAACTCCGTTTATCCCAAGCACGCTGCCACCGATAACCATGGCAGCAATGGAAGTAGCGGCATAGGACTCAAACAGGTCAGCGCCCATACCGGCAGTGTCACCAACGTTATCACCCACGTTGTCGGCAATAACTGCCGGGTTCCGCGGGTCATCTTCAGGAATACCTGCTTCTACCTTACCAACCAGGTCAGCGCCTACGTCAGCAGCCTTGGTATAGATACCGCCGCCAACCCGAGCAAAGAGAGCAACGGCGCTGGCGCCAAAAGCAAAACTGTTAATGACTGCAGGAACTTTAAAGATAATATAAAGTGCGGATACACAACCCAATCCAAGACCGGCTACGGACAGACCCATAACAGCGCCGCCTTTGAAGGCAATAGTAAGAGCTTTTTGCAGTCCGGAACGGGCAGCGTTGGTTGTACGGGCGTTGGACTTGGTGGTACTGACCATACCCATGTAACCTGCAATGGCGGAGGCTACTGCACCAACCAGGAAGGATATAGGAAGCGCAAGTTTTCCGGAAAGACCCTGAACTTTCTCAGCTGCAGTTGGGTCTCCATGAGTAAACAATTCTACAGGAACAAAAAATAAAGCCACAAAAATAACGATTACAATCGGAGCAAGCGTCTTGTACTGACGATTCAGGTAGGCCATGGCCCCTTCAAAAATAGCTTCGGATAATTCCTTCATTCTGGGGGTACCCATGTCCTCCTTGAGGACGCTGCTCAGGAACAGTAATGCCACGATAACGGACAATATACCTGCTCCCAGAGAAACATAAGCCAATGTCATAGTCTGCTCCATTAACCCTCTCACTCTCCTCTTTAATTTTTTTAATATTCGGGATTTTAATAAACCCCTTTGGTAACGAACCTAAAAACTCCCCCATGCTTATAAACAAAGGTTTCCGGTATATCCAGAAACTGTTTTTAAGTTCATATCACCTCCGTTAACCAGGATAATCCATGATGCACAATTATAGCATAGTATGGACGAAATTACAACTGCATTTGTTGTAATATAATGAAGATTAAAAAAACTTAGCAAATGTCCCTTGTCCCTATTACTTTATAATAGAGACAAGGGAATTATTCCTTATTTTTTCAGATTATAAAAAGCTTTCATACCCTTGTACTGAGCAATTTCAGCTAACTCTTCCTCAATTCTCAGCAGTTGGTTGTATTTGGCTACCCTGTCGGTACGGGATGGGGCGCCTGTTTTAATCTGGCCGGCATTGGTGGCCACAGCGATATCAGCTATCGTGGTATCTTCTGTTTCTCCCGAACGATGGGAGACTACAGCCGTATAGCCGGCCCGCTTGGCCATTTCAATAGCATCGAAGGTTTCCGTCAGCGTACCAATCTGGTTAACCTTAATCAGGATAGCGTTGGCAGTAGCATTGTCGATGCCCTTTTTCAGTCGCTCCGTATTGGTTACAAAGAGGTCGTCACCAACCAACTGAATCTTCTTGCCCAAACGGGCGGTTAGTTTCTGCCAGCCTTCCCAGTCATCCTCAGACAATCCGTCCTCGATGGAAATAATGGGGTACTTGCCGACCAGTTCTTCATAGAAATCAATCATCTCGTCAGAGGACCTGGCTTTGCCTTCCCCTTCCAGCACGTATTTACCTTCTTTATAAAGCTCCGTAGCGGCAACATCTAATGCCAGCATAATATCTTGTCCTGGCTTGTACCCGGCTTTGTTTATGGCTTCAATAATTACCGCCAAGGCTTCCTCGTTGGACTTCAAATTTGGGGCAAAACCGCCTTCATCACCGACAGCAGTGTTAAGCCCTTTGCCTTTTAGCACAGCTTTCAGGTTATGGAAAACCTCAGCACACATCCTGAGGGCCTCGGCAAAACTTTGCGCCCCAACAGGCATAACCATAAATTCCTGGATATCCACATTGTTATCAGCATGTTTACCACCGTTTAGGATGTTCATCATCGGTACGGGCAGCTCTTTGGCATTAAATCCGCCCAGGTACTGATACAGCGGCAAACCAAGAAATTCCGCGCTGGCCTTTGCCACAGCCATGGAAACGCCTAAAATTGCGTTGGCTCCCAGCTTGCCCTTGTTGGGTGTGCCATCGAGCCCAATGAGCATTTGGTCGATACCCACCTGATCCAGGGCATTAAATCCGATGATTTCCGGCGCAATGATGTCGTTTACATTCTTAACGGCATTTTGCACCCCTTTACCCAAATACCTGTCTTTGTCCCCGTCCCGCAGCTCTACCGCTTCATGGGCACCAGTGGAAGCGCCGGAAGGAACGGCAGCCCTGCCAAGAGTACCGTCTTCCAGAATAACATCCACCTCGATGGTGGGATTTCCCCTGGAATCCAGTATTTCGCGGGCTACAACATCTGCTATAATTGTCATTTTCGGGACCCCCTCAAAATTTTTATTTTTCTATGTCCTTTTCCTTGGCTATCAAGCACTGCCCGGTCATTTCAGGCGGCTTTTCCAAACCAAGGATGTAGAGCATGGTAGGAGCAATATCCTCTAACCTGCCAGGCAGCAGCCTGACGTTCTTCATTTCCTTACTTACCAAAATCAAAGGCACCCGGTGGACGGTATGAGCTGTTTGCGGCTGACCGGTAGCCGGGTCAACCATTTGGTCGGCATTGCCGTGGTCGGCCGTTAATAATACCGTTCCGCCCTTGGTCATTACGGCCTGTACAACCCGTCCTATACATTCATCCACCGCTTCTATGGCCTTAACAGCCGCTTCCATTACCCCGGTATGTCCTACCATATCAGGGTTGGCGTAGTTTAATATTATTACATCAAATTTATCCTTTTCAATTTCCTTGACGACGGCATCGGTTACTTCGTATGCACTCATCTCCGGCTTAAGGTCATAAGTAGCAACCTTGGGCGAAGGAATTAGAATGCGCTCTTCACCTTCATTGGGAGGCTCCACACCGCCGTTAAAGAAAAAGGTAACATGCGCATATTTTTCTGTTTCAGCTATTCTCAACTGCTTTAATCCGTGCTTGCTAATGTATTCACCAAAGGTATTCACCAGCACCTGCGGTTTAAAAGCCACAGGGGCGTTAATCGTCTTATCATACTGGGTCATGCATAGATAGTAAACCTTGGGCGGGTTAGGCCCCCGGTTAAATCCGTCAAAATTTTCATCAACAAAAGCCCGGGTTATTTCCCTGGCCCGGTCGGGCCTGAAGTTATAAAATACTACCGCATCGCCTGTTTTTACCCTGGCTACAGGGTCCCCGTTTTTGTCAATGATAACGGTCGGTATGACAAACTCATCTGTATCCCCTTTTTCATAGGATTGGGCCACCGCGCCTGAAGCCAGGGTAGATTTAAGGCCTTCCCCGTAGACCATGGCATTATATGCCTTTTGTACCCGCTCCCATCTCTTGTCCCGGTCCATGGCATAGTACCGGCCCATTACAGTGGCAATGGCCCCGATTCCCAGCTCGTCAAATTTTGCTTCCAGTGCATCAATGTATTCCCTGGCATTAGCAGGGGGTACATCACGGCCATCGAGAAATGCGTGGACAAAAACCTTTCGCAGGTTATTCCTCTTAGCCATGTCCAGCAAAGCATACAGATGAGATATATGACTATGTACGCCACCATCAGACAAAAGCCCCATCAGGTGCAGCGCTGAACCGTTTTGTTTGGTATGGTTGACTGCCTTCAGCAATTCTTCATTATCGAAAAATGAACCATCTTTTATGGCTTTGGTAATGCGCGTAAATTCCTGGTAAACAATCCTACCGGCCCCTATATTCAGGTGGCCAACCTCGGAATTACCCATCTGTCCTTCCGGCAGGCCAACATCTTCTCCGGAGGCCCCTAACTGGGTTTTGGGATATTCAGCCAGCAATGCATCCCAATTAGGCTTTTTGGCTTTGGCTATGGCATCCCCTTCGGATGCGTCGCCGATTCCCCAGCCGTCTAAAATTGTCAGTACAACGGGCCTGTTTCTTACGGTCAAGCTATCTACCTCCATTTAAACCGGACAATCCTGGCAAAACTTTCTGCATCAAGGCTGGCTCCTCCGACTAAAGCCCCGTCAATATCCGGTTGTTTCATTAAGCCGGCAATGTTTTCAGGTTTAACGCTACCGCCATAAAGGATTCTGACCTGCTGAGCTGTATCTGCCTCGTAAAGTTCGGCTATGACTTTTCTGATATAAGCGACTACCTTCTGCGCGTCCTCATCTGATGCCGTTTTCCCCGTTCCAATAGCCCAAACGGGTTCATAAGCAATAACCAACTGGGAGACCTGACCGGCAGGAATCCCAGCTAAAGCTCCTTCCGTTTGTGTTCTGACAACCTGTTCAGTTAATCCGGCTTCCCTTTGCTCAAGCTTTTCGCCCACACATAGGATAGGGATCAGGGCATGTTCAAAAGCTGATTTTATCTTTTTGTTAATGGTCTCGTCAGTCTCCCCAAAATACTCCCGCCGTTCGGAGTGACCCAGTATGACATATTTGCAGCCAACATTTTTAATCATTACCGGAGATACTTCTCCCGTATAGGCGCCTTCTTTGGCCCAGAACATATTCTGCGCTCCTGTCACAATTTGGGAATCATTCAGTACTTCATTTACTGCATCGAGGGCGGTGAAGGGCGGGCATACAACTATCTCCACGCCCTCCACATCCTGAACTTTTTTGCTTAGCTCACTGACAAGCGCTATAGCCTCTTCAACGGTTTTAAACATCTTCCAGTTACCGGCAATAATCGGAACTCTCATATCTACACCTCATAAATTTCGGAACTCAACCGAAAAGCTATTTTACCGCCACCGGTTTTTTTTCCAGCGCCTTAATTCCCGGAAGTTCCTTTCCTTCCAGGAACTCCAAAGATGCTCCGCCGCCGGTAGAAACATGGGATATCCTGTCTGTTAACCCTAACTTACGGATAGCCTGAACGGATTGTCCTCCGCCGACTATTGTAAGGGCATCAGCTTCTGCAACAGCATGAGCAATATAGTTAGTGCCTTTGGCAAAATCATCTATTTCAAACACGCCCATGGGACCGTTCCAGATAATTGTCTTGGCCCTGGCTATTTCGCGGCCGTATAACTCGGCAGTTTTTGGTCCGATATCTACGGCGGCCCAACCATCAGGCACCTTATCAACAGGCACCAGTTGGTGGCGTGCGTTCTTTTCTATTTTGTCCGCCATCATCAGGTCAACAGGCAGCATGAATTTGACACCTGCGGCCCTGGCTTTATCCATTGTATTCTTTGCCACATCAAGCTTATCTTCTTCTACCAGCGAATTTCCCATGCTATAGCCCATGGCCCTGAAGAAGGTATTGGCCATACCGCCACCGATAAGAATAGTATCAACTTTGCCGATCAGGTTTTCCAATACCAGAATTTTATCGGAAACCTTGGAACCCCCTATAATAGCTAGCAGTGGGCGTTCGGGCGATTCCAGCGCTTTTGACATGTAATTGATTTCTTTTTCCATCAAAAACCCGGCGGCGCCAGGCAGGTACTCGGTAATTCCGGCCGTAGAGGCATGAGCCCTGTGGGCGGTACCAAAGGCATCATTCACATAAACGTCGGCCAATTGGGCCAGTTGTCTGGCAAAAGAGGGATCGTTCTTCGTCTCTTCTTCGTGGAAGCGGACGTTTTCCAGCATAACAATATCTCCAGGCTGCATCCCTTCCACGGCTTTCAGCGCTTTTTCCCCGATGCAGTCTTCGGCCAGCTTGACCGGACGGTTCAGGAGTTGCATAAGTCTTTCTGCCACAGGTTTCAAACTGAATTCCGGCTTAAACTGTCCTTTGGGCCTCCCCAGGTGAGATGCAATGATTACTTTGGCTCCCTGTTCAAGGAGATAATTGATTGTGGGTAATGAAGCTCTGATTTTCGTATCATCAGACACATTATTCTGTTCATCCAACGGCGTATTAAAGTCTACCCTTAAAAAAACCCGTTTGCCCCGGACGTCGATGTCCTTTACAGAGCTAACTTCCATTGATTTACTGCCACCTTCCTTAGTTATTCTATAGTTTAGATTCCTTTGCTGTCCATGTACTTAATCAAATCAATTATCCTGCAGGAATAACCCCACTCATTGTCATACCAGGAAACGATTTTGGCCAGATTGCCCTCAATTACCATAGTGGATAACCCGTCTATTATCGAAGAGTGCGGGTTGCCGTTAAAGTCTTTGGATACCAGCGGTTCATCGGTATAAGCCATTATTCCCTTGAGCTCATTTTCTGCAGCTGCTTTAAGGGCTGCATTTATTTCTTCTGCAGTGGTGGATTTCTCCAGTTGTGCCACCAAATCAACCACGGAAACGTTAGGAGTAGGTACCCGCATAGCAAATCCGTTAAGTTTTCCTTTCAGTTCCGGAAGTACTAACGCAACAGCTTTAGCCGCTCCGGTGGTAGTGGGAATAATGGACATGCCTGCGGCTCTGGCCCTTCTCAGGTCTTTATGGGGCAGGTCCAGAATGTTCTGGTCATTGGTATAGGCGTGGACCGTGGTCATTAAACCTTTGACAATGCCAAACTTCTCGTGGATTACCTTGGCGAAAGGAGCCAGGCAGTTCGTAGTACAGGATGCGTTGGATATGACATGATGGTTTGCAGGATCATATTTCTCATGGTTAACACCCATGACTATGGTAATATCTTCTTCTTTGGCAGGAGCCGAAATGATAACTTTTTTGGCGCCGGCTTCCAGGTGTTTGGCAGCTTCCGCCCGATTCCTGAAACGACCGGTAGACTCGACGACAACTTGTGCCCCCAACTCTTTCCATGGCAGGGCAGCCGGGTCCTTTTCAGAAGTTACCCGAACGGATTTCCCATTCACAACTATAGCATCATCGGCCGCCTGCACATCGGCATTGAAAATACCATGCACCGAATCATATTTTAATAAGTGGGCCAAAGTCTTGGCATCGGTCAAATCGTTGATGCCAACCACTTCAATACCCGGCGTGTTAACTGCTGCTCTAAACGCTAAACGGCCAATACGTCCAAAGCCATTAATGCCAATTTTAACAGTCATTGCGATCTCCTCCTTAAAGTGTGGTAACTATATTCTTTGTCAAAGTCAAACAAATTACTCAAAAATCACCCCCTAATTAAAGCGGTAATCTTATTTGCAGCCCCCTGGTCAGTAATGAGCACATCTTCGTGGTTGTTCTTCAGCACAGATAAAATTGCTGCTGCTTTTTTTTCCCCGCCGGCAACAGCAATCACAGTTGATATATTCCTTAGGTCTCGCAGCCGGATTCCCAGGCTGTGAATGTTTTTAACTATGCTGCCGTCAGCAGCAAAATAATGTCCGAAAGCTTCTCCCACAGCCCCCTGGCTGATTAATTCCTCTGTTTCCTCGGGAGAATCGCCTCGGCTTTCTGAAAGCTCCCGGGCATTGCCAATACCATGTACCAGGATATCGGCACTCTTAATTTCGGCAACCAGTTCCTTTATATGCTGATCGGTTACCAACAGCCGAATGGCTTCTTCCTTTAAGTTATCCGGTACATGCAGCAACCGGTATGTGCCCCGTAACTTTTTGGCAATGATGGCGGCTATTGTATTGGCCTGAACTTCCACATCCTCTCCGAGGCCGCCCCGCGCAGGTACTACAGTAATCTCGTGAGGGGCATTACCCACCGGCATGGTAGCCGCAACTTCCCTTAAAGTAGTACCTCCGGTAACGGCCATAACAGCTCCGGGAAAAAGGATCTCTCGGATAAACCTGGCCGCTGCCCGTCCCATTTCCTTTTTTACTGTGCCATCCTTATCGCTGTTCCCGGGAACGATGATAACCTTTTTTAAACCAAGGGATTGGGCGATGAATTCTTCTGTTTCCACTAAGCCGTGCAGGTTTTTTATAAATTCGGCCAGTTGGACCAGCAGGCGTTCGCCTTCTGCGGTTACTTTCATACCTGTACTGTCACTTTCCAACAATCCCTGGTTTTTCAAAAACTCCGTTTCACTTCGCACCTGTCTTTCCCCCAGCTTCAAATGATGAGCCAGAAAACGCCTGCCAACAGGCTGCGTCAGTGAAATGGTTCGAATAATAGTATATCGTCTTTCAAGCAGTTCTATCAGTTCGGGAGCAATCTTCTGCTGGAGTGCGATGATATCCTTCATGTAATTTCCCCTTTTATTCACTGAGGGTGGTCATTTTTTGTCCCACGGCCTACAATGGCGTCCCGCGCCAGGCAAAAGAAATGGAGATTTTTGCCGCACCTGAAGAGATTTATTCTCCAAAGCAACCGAAAATTCCTGTTTTGTGAAAATAATCATTTATAAATTTTGTCGGATTTTGTTCTATTTTATTCATATCTCTTACGGACTGACGCCTGGGGTATTCCCAGCTCATCCCTGTATTTGGCCACTGTCCGGCGAGAAATTTTGATACCTTGCAAATTCAAACGGTCGCAAATCTTTTGGTCACTTAAGGGATTTGCCTCATCTTCATGGGCAATCATCTCTGTAATCTGTTTTTTTATACTTTCTGCAGAGACCATGCCACCGGTACTGTTTTCAACACCATGCGCAAAAAAGAATTTCAATTCAACCAAACCCTGGGGAGTTTGCGCAAATTTGTTGGCTGTGGCCCTGCTTACGGTAGATTCATGCACCCCTACCCGCTCGGCAACCTGCTTCAAAGTTAAAGGTTTCAGCCGCCTGACGCCGTAATCAAGGAAATCCTTCTGCAACTCCACCAGACACCTGGCAATTTTGTAAAGAGTAAGCCTTCTCTGTTCTATACTCCTGATTAACCAGGCTGCCGAATTAAGTTTTTCCTCAATAAATTTTCTGGCTGCTTCCCCTGTTTCATTTTTTAGAATATCGCGGTAAGAGCCGTTTATAACCAACCTGGGAACAGCAGTATCATTGATAATGACTACGTATTCCCCGTCAACCCGCTCAATTATTAGATCGGGAACAATGTAACGCACATCATTGGTGCCGGAAAATCGGCGTCCCGGTTTGGGGTCAAGGGTTTTAATAATATCAAAGGCCTTTTGAATATCCTGTACACTTACATTCATTTCCTGGGCAATTTTTGCCAGTTTGCCCCTGGCCAGTTCCGGAAGATACTGTTCGATGACCTGGCTGAGTACGGGATTGAGCAATTGCAGGTTTTCCGCCTGGATCAGCAGGCACTCAGACAGGTTCCTGGCTCCCACCCCATAAGGCTCAAAGGTTTGTATGATACGTAATGCCTTTTCAACTTCACCGCAGGAAAGGCCAAACTTAAAGGCCGCCTCTTCCAGCCCGATCTGCAAATAACCTGCTTCATCAATGTTACCGATCAGGTACTCACATATTTTTCTCTGCAAATCTGTAAGTTCAGTCAGACAGAGCTGAAAGTTTAGGTGTTCCTGTAGTGTAGGAGCTTTACTTAATATATGTTCATAATAAAATTCTTCCTTTTCTTCCCGACCGGTGGTCGGTAAGCCAAGGTCACTTGTATCGGCAAAATATTCATGCCAGTCAATATCATATTTATCCTCAGCGGCAGGTTCCTCCAGCACATTCTCCTCTTCTTTTATGTCCAAAACAGGATTCTCGGCCAATTCCTGTTGAATATATTCAGCCAGCTCAGTGGCGGAATACTGGAGGATTTTGATAGCTAACCGCAATTCGGGAGTCATCATTAACTTTTGGGTTTGTTCCTGAAAAATCCCATATCCTATACGCATTCCGCTGCACTCCCCGTCTGACAATCGTTATACCTTACCCTTAATCAACAGCCTTTTTTGCATTTTTATTAGCTTCAAATAGTTCGGCTATTCCCCACCTGTGTTGCCGTTTATTCGTATCCGTTAAAAATTAAATACTTTGTTTTATTTTATATTTTTTATATTTTCTGTTTTTTTTACAGAATTCCTACTTTTAAAAATTATCCAATTCAAACTTTTGCAGGTCCCTTGCCGCTATAGTCAGGACACCCGATTCAGTTGTAACATATTGAGCAATCTTATCCCGCAAATCCACCGGATGTACACAGGAGTAGCCAAAATGGGTTATGATGCACATGCGAACCGAAGAGTTCTTTAATAAGTGCGCTAAGCCAATCGCTGTTAAATGTCTATGCATTAACGCATTGTGTGATGTCACATTAGCAATTAATACATCTACTTCCGTAAATACCTTTTTTAAATCTTCCCTGTAATCCTCTATCTCTAAAAGGTCCATTACCGGCCCCCAGCGACCGTATTCTTTGATACCCTCAGGTGTAACGAATGAAGTAATATAATTCGTATCACTCGTATATCCAATTCGCAGCCCACCGGCATCCAAAACAAACCCGTAATTTTCTCCCCCATGGTGTACGGGGATAGGAGTAAGTATTAATTCATTTATGTTAACTTTTTCGTAAGCCTTGAGAATTTGCACCTGCGGACCGCCTTTATAGTAATCCTTGTCACCCAAACCCTGGTGAAAACGGGAAATAAGCCCCTCTGTCAAAACTTTCTGCGGCACCAACAGCAGTCCTCTTTCCCGGGACATGGCCCAACACATACCCTCGATGAGAGATTCCACCCCGGCGTAATGGTCAGTATGACCATGAGAAATGTATATGGCATCCAGGTAACCGGGGTCTACGCCTGCTTCCGCTGCTTTACTGGGCGCCCCCGGACCGGGATCCACATAAATTAAAGACTTGCCCAGTCCCAAAACAAAACCTGCCGTAGCGGGGCATTGGCCGATAGTTGCCTCCGGATTGCCTCCGGTTCCCATAAACCAGATAAACTTACCCCAATCCGCGGCAGGCTGTTCTGACCTGTGTTTCCACCTGGTCCTGGCCTGCATCATGGCATCCAAAGTTAAATTTCTTAATTCCCGGTCAAGCAAACTGATCATGCCTTTCCTTCCCCAGCCTTTAAAAATTTACTTTCTTGCCGGCTTTTAAATCCTCGGCGATACGCTGCAATCGACGAAAACGATGATTTACCCCCGACTTTGAAACTTTGGGGTCTAGCATTTCTCCCAGCTCTTTTAAGCTGCTATCCGGGTACTTCAGCCGTAGTTCAGCTATTTGCTTCAGGTTGGGGGGCAAGTTACCAAGACCCAGGTATTCATCAATCACTTTTATGTTTTCCAATTGGTGTAAAGCCGCATCAACAGTCTTGTTCAGGTTGGCTGTCTCGCAGTTAACCAGCCGGTTTACCTGGTTGCGCATGTCCTTATAAATACGCACGTTTTCGAAATTCAACAAAGCCGAATGGGCCCCCATTAAATTGAGCAGTTTAACAATTTCGTCACTGCCCTTGAGGTAAATGACAAACCAATTTTTGCGCCGGCTGACCTTGGCCGGCAGATGATAGCTGTGCAAAACCGCACAGACAAAGTCGCAAAAATCGGCATCGCTGATTAATATCTCCAGGTGATAAGTTCCTTCGGGATTGTTAACGGAACCACCGCCCAGAAATACTCCCCGTAAAAAGGCCCGCCGGCAGCAATCCTTGGTCAGAAGTGATGCTTTAACTTTATCGGCAAAGTGCCCCTGGCTGTCGATAATACCAATTTCCCGGAGCACCTCCCTGACCCCCTGCTGGGACAATACCCGCACCGTATAAACATTATTCTTTTTCAGGCGCTGCTTTTTGCGCACCAGTATCTCCGTCTGCACACCAAATACCGATTTCAGGTAGGCAAAAACCTTCCTGGCCACCGCGGCATTTTCCGATAGGATATGCAGGGACATTTTATGGTTGCCGCTTATTTGGATTAACCCGTCAAGTTTTATAATAGCGGCAAGTTCTGCCAACTGGCAGCACCTTTTCACAGCCTTTATGCGGGCCAGTTCGTTTTTGGTAGTGGTAGAAAAGGACATATGCCGCACTCCCTTGGGACATTCTGCCTTTATTATAACATAATTTCTTTCGATGCTAAACCTGCACATCAATAAAGGCCAAATGTATGTATATACACCTGGCCTTTGTTCACCGTCTATAAAGCTGGCCGGTTAGGGGTTCTTTGCCCCGATGGAGCCAGCCTGTTAATCATTTCCGATATCTCATCCAAAAATTCCGTAATCGGCTTGCCCTGTCTGACCCCGGCAGAAATTTCCCTGATTCTGGCTAACATGTCCGGGTCGGCCGTAACATAGGCTTTCACAATCCGGCGATCAGCCTCAACTACCCGGGTGACTTTCGCTTTAATGGTATCGGTCCCTTTTTCCTGTTTGGCCCCCTGAATATTCAACCCTACCAGGGCGACATTACCGACAACGACCACATAAGCCTTTTTCACGCCCGGCACTGTATCTGCCTTGGTCTCCAGGTCATTGACAGCATCCCTGGTTTCTTCCGGCGTCCTCGGCGCAGTGGGACCAGGGGCCGGCGTGGGCGAAGGAGCCCTGTTGGCGTCGGGAGGCAAGGGCTTCCTTTGAGCGGTACAACCGCCTAAAACAGAGAAAGCCAAAATCCCGGAAAGTACAAAAGCTATGATTTTCTTTCTTGTATCTTGCATACCAAAATTACACCTCCTGTGGTTTGTCAATCCTATTTTTCCACAGGAGGTAAAATTTATTCCACACCGCTGACCTGTTTTTTACGTATTCAACTTTCCGGTGGCAAACCCGTTACCTGTCGTTTTGGAGGGTCTGTTCTTCCTTGAATTATTTTAATAAATATTTCTACTAATAATTCCTGGTTCAATTGGGTTCCTTTGATGCCTTCCAAAATGTTAATGGCTTTTTCAGGCATACCCTTCCGGTATGGACGGTCACTGGTCAGTAGATACACCTTTACCTGGTTCAGACCTTGAGACAGCCGCCTGAACTATTTCATGCTTCCTGGCCGGTTGAATTTTCTCGGCCAGTTTAATAACTACCCTGGCTAATTTCTCGGGGTCATGCCTGACTAAATCCGATTCAAAAACCAGGTTTTCAGGGATAACTTTTACCCCCAGTTTTTCTATTTCTTTAATATCAGGCCGTACAGGCACAGCGCCGTCTTCCCTGTATTTTTTAAGAAGCTTTCTGGGTACATCCTGTACATTGATGATGGCATACTGAATCAGGTTGGAACCGGCATGCTCCTGTATCGCCCTGACATGCTCGGAAGCTGAAAAACCATCGGTTTCACCGGGTTGCGTCATAATATTACATGCATATACTGTTACGGCCGGAGATGCCGCAATAGCATCTGCTACCCCGCGCACCAAAAGGTTCGGTATAATGCTGGTATAAAGACTTCCCGGGCCAAGAACGATTATGTCAGCTTCGGCAATTGCTTCCAGCGCTCCCGGCAGTGGTTCGCAATCGGCGGGACGTAAAAACACCCGTTTAATTTTCTTGCCCGTGCGCGGTATCCGGGACTCGCCTTCAACCACAGTCCCATCCATAAATTCCGCGCATAAAGCCACATGTTTCAAGGTAACAGGCAAAACCCGGCCCCTGATAGCCAAAACCTTACCCATTTCCTGAATTGCCGTCTCAAAATTACCAGCTATTTGGGTCATCCCTGCTATAAGCAAATTGCCAAGGCTGTGGCCGCTTAGCCCATTAGCATTTTTAAAACGGTGCTGGAACAGGTCTTCCATCAGGCTTTCTCTGTCTGCCAGGGCCACCAGGCAGTTACGGATATCTCCCGGCGGTAGGATTCCCAGCTCGCCCCTGAGCTGCCCGGAGCTTCCCCCGTCGTCAGCTACCGTTACTATCGCCGTGATATTCCTGGTATATTTTTTCAGGCCCCGCAGCAAAACAGAGAGGCCTGTACCGCCCCCGATGACTACAATGCGCGGCCCGCGTTCCAATTGATGAGTTTCATAAATGATATCAACCAGCCGGTTTTCTTTATCGGGCGCCAGAACCCTGGCAATTGACTTGATTGTTTTGCGGAAACCCAGCGCCAGAATGAAAAACCCTGCTGCACATATCCAGAGACCCGCGTATTTTATATCAACCTTGCCCTGGAAAAGGCCTGCCAGGATGTCATAAACGTAACGGGTAAAGTAGCTGAATTCCCGGTAAAAAATCAGTGTCAGTCCCAGCCCCAGTATAGCCAACCCTGTGCAGGCCAGAAAGAGCCACCTTTTAACGTACATGCCCGGATAAAGCCATTTAAGCCTATACATTTTCCCTGACTCCCGAAGAATTTTTGTCTATATCCCGGTGTCGGACAACAACATAATTCCGGTCACTCTGTAACATGGCGCCAAGTTTGTTGGCCAAAGTGACGGACCGGTGCTGGCCGCCGGTGCAGCCTATGGCAATTACCAAACTGGTCTTGCCTTCCTTGATATAGTGCGGAATCAAAAACTTAATCAGCCCGTAATACTTTCTTAAAAACGTTCGGCTGATAGGGGAATCCATAACATAGTCCTGAACTTCCTTATCATCGCCGGTTAGCGGCCGCAAACTGTCCACGTAGTAAGGGTTTGGCAGAAATCGTACATCCATAACCAAATCGGCATCCATGGGAAGACCGTATTTGAAGCCGAATGAAAGAACCGTAATTTTTAACGCTGCTTCTTCCCGGGCCGTGGAAAACAGAGCAATGATTTCTTCTTTTAACTGTTTATTGCTTAAGTTGGAAGTATCAATTATTTTATGGGCCCGGCCCCTTAATTCTTCCAACCGTTTTCTTTCCTCATGTATCCCTTCCAAAACCCGGCCGTGGGGCCGCAGCGGGTGAGGGCGCCTTGATTCCTTAAACCGCCTGACCAGTGTTTCATCAGAGGCTTCCAGAAACAGGATTTCGTATTTAATACCGATCCTGTCGAGGTTCTCCAGGCTCTCATTGATGCTGTCAAAAAATCCGCCACCCCGGATATCCACTACCAATGCTATTTTATTTATCTTGCCTTCCGATTGTGCACAAAGCTCCGCAAACTTAGCAATCAAGGTGGGGGGTAGGTTGTCTACACAAAAATAACCCAGATCCTCCAGGCACCAGATAGCCTGAGTTTTTCCCGCTCCGGACAGGCCGGTAACTATCACCAGTTTAGTATCCTTCATCTCACTGTCACCCTTTCTTTCAATATTCTAAAGTTCGCCAAAATGTGCGGTTCTCCTTCTGTTATTACCTGGCGTTAGTTACCCGGTCAACGGGCACATTAAACCTGTCCAGAACCAGTCTACCATCCAACAACCGCCCCACGGTATCCGGAAAGTGGGCGTCACTGTTAACAACAAAATTAACCCCTGCCGGCAGGGCCTTTACCACCAACTCATGTTTGTTATATTTATGGCCGGTGTTGATTTCCAGGGCAGTATCCCGTGCCGCGCAATGTCTGCTCAGCTCCTCTATGTCTACGGGCATCTTTAAACCGGGATGGCTTATGCAAAAAACTTTATGTTTGTGGATGCATTCGATTAAAGCCTTGGTATTGTTGACTTTTACCTTTTCGCGGATACTTTGGCTCACCGGCGCCAGTTGATTGCCCGCCACAATGCTCAGGAAATCGGCCGGGGACTTTCCCCAAACAAAAGGATGCAGGCCGACAATCAGGAAATCCAGTTTCCTGACAATATTATCGGGGATGTCTATTGCCCCGTCCAGACCTGTAATATTAGCTTCTGCCCCGCATAAGATTTTCAGTTCCGGGATTTTTAAACGGACTGCTTCAATTTCTTCCTTTATTTCCAGGTAAGTGTCGGCATTTTTTACGCCTACACCGATATTGGCAGGTCCATGGTCAGTTATGCCTAATACTTCAAGCCCTTTTTCCTTAGCGGCCCGGGCATTTTCCTCTATGGTGCCGCCGCCGTCGCTGTACACTGTATGTGTGTGGTAATCGGCAAAAAATTCCATAAAAACACCCCGCTTTATTATGTGAATAGCGAGGTTCGTTAATGCATAAGCCAATAAAATTTACACATATAAACCGTACCCCTGCCTTTGTAAGGCAACGGCAGCAGCCCCTACGCTACCGGCATCATTGCCCAAAGCGGCAGGAACAATCCTAACAGAGGGCCAGAGAGCCGGTAAAGCATTTTGCTCAGCATATTTGCAAAGAGGTATAAATAAAAGGTCTCCCGCCTTGGAAACACCTCCGCCTATTATCACCAGTTCGGGGTTAAAAATGTTTATTAGGCTACCCACGCCTATTCCCAGATAATAAGCAGTCTCATCCACCACCCTGGTCGCTACAGGGTCGCCTTTCGCTACCGCATCAAATACATTCCTGACAGTAAAATCAACAGTTTCCGCCAGCAAAGATGCTGTTCCCCCGGCCAGCGCAGCTTTAGCCCTTTTAATTATGGCCGGTGCAGCGGCTAAAGCTTCCAGACATCCTTTATTCCCGCAACTGCAGAGCGGCCCCCCGGGCTGAATAACCATATGGCCTATTTCTCCGGCACCGGAAGAAGCCCCTCTGTAAAGCCGGCCGTTGATGATTATGCCGCCTCCTATTCCTGTGCCAATGGTCATCATGATCATATTCTCGGCCTGTTGGCCTGCACCGCACCATTTTTCGCCAAGGGCCGCAGCCGTTGCATCGTTCTCCAGGAAAAGAGGCAAGGGTATGTGCTTCTTTACCATTTCCAGTATGTACACATTATGCCACCCGAGGTTACCTGACCTGATTACACAGCCGGTACGGCCATCAATCTGCCCCGGCGAACCTATGCCCATACCGATGACCATATCCATAGACACACCTGCCTGTTTCTGCAGATCCCGGGCCAGGCCCGCCATTCTTGTCGCTACGGCCTCGGCGCCTTCCGCCGCCAGGGTGGGGATTTCTTTTTTGGCCAGCATTTTGCCACGCCTGTTGAAAAGAGCCCCCTTGATAAATGTTCCGCCAAGGTCAATGCCAATAACGTACTGCTCTTTGTTACCGGCCATATGAAATGCCCCCCCGCTCCTTAACCTGCTTTCTGACCCGCCTTCTGCCGGCCAGATATTGGGTAATCTTGTCTACCGATGTATTTATAACCTGTTCTTCTTTTATACCCGCTTTCAAGAGCAATTCCACGGCCCGGTCGAATCTGCCCACGTCGGCTGCCCAGTGGGCATCGCTGCCCACGAAAACAGGTCCGCCGGAAGAAGCCAGTAGTTCGGCGATATAACTGCAGTTGGGAGCGCTGCCCTGCCTGCTGCCGCACAGGGAACTGTTATTTATTTCCAGGGCCACCCCTGCCCTGGCTGCTTCTTTGACTATCTTCTCGTATACAACGGTAAACTGGGGATTGCCAGGATGGACAATTATGTCCGCCAAGGGATTCCTAATTGTATTTATGAGCGCTTCCGTATATGCCTCTTTGCTTGCCGCCGGGAAACAGTCCGGGTGAAAGCCGGCCAAAACCACATCCAGCTTTTCCAGATAATTTTGTCCTAAATCCAGGTTCCCCTGACGGTCCATAATATTGGCTTCTACTCCTTTTAACAGGCGTACTCCCTTTACTTCTTCAGGCAGGACACGCAGGTTGCCGAAATGGTAAGGATGGGGCCCGCCTGGCATAGCGGGCCCGTGGTCCGTAATTGCTATCAACTGCAGTTGTTTCGCGCGGGCAGCCTCAATGATTTCAGCAACGGTGCTGTAAGCATGACCGCTTCCTACGGAATGGATATGCAAATCACCCACTAACCGCATTTGTAAAACCCCCAGACAATATAACCGGAAAATTTATTTGTTCTGTCTGTACAACCGGAAAATTTTATTCCTCAGCCAGTTTTTGCTTCAGGAAATCAATCATCTTTACCGGCGTCGGGTCAATACCATACAAGGTGGCCAGGTATACACTCATGTAATCGCCGGTATAGGTCAGGGAAAAAGTCCTGGCCAGGCTTGAATTTCCCGAGGAATAGACCTCTGTAACGCCACTTACGGCATCTTTGATAATAGTCTTGCTGATTTCTATCCGTTTCTGCACCCTGGGGTGGTCTGCCCGGTCGCGAAGAATAACCACTTCCAACTGTTTTAAAACGTTCTCCGGTTTTTCAAAACCAACAATTTCGTTGTGGTTTAATTCAGGCAATACCGCCCAGTATGCCGGGGCCTTGGCATTTTCGTTAATCTGGCCCTTCCAGCGCTGCGCCACCACTTCGGTAGTACCGCTAACACCCCATATAACCGGCAGCCTGTTATAAAACCTCGTGGCCAGTTGTTTGGCCAGGTTCTGCTCGACGGGAACAGCAGGTTTTAAGTGTTCCCGTAACACCCGCAGGTGCCCGGTCAAATCTTTGATCTCATCGCCGGCATCGGGAAGTAGACCTATCTTTGCCATGATCACAATAGTTGGTATAAGCAGGTACCCGGTGGCAGCCCGCGGAGATATGCCCCCCGGCACCTTGATTACAGGATACCCGTCGGCCTCGGCCAATTGGCCCAGTTTCCCCCCGGTCGTCAGGACAATGATTTTAGCCCCTTTTTCCTTGGCCTGGGCATAAGCGCTCAGGGTTTCTTCCGTATTACCGGAATAACTGACGGCAAACAAAAGGGTACTTGCGTCAACAAAAGCAGGCAGGGTATAATCCCTGTTCACGATGACCGGGACAGCGGCTTTGTCACCGGCATATACTCTTAATAAATCGCCGCCAATGGCTGATCCGCCAAGCCCGGTAACCATGACGTTTTTTATTTCCGTCGCGGTAAAATTTACGTCTATGGCCTGGGCAATTCTTTCTGCTTCCTCACATTGTTCCGGGAGGTTCCACAAGGCTTTGAGCATACCGCCGGGATCGTTGCCCGCAATCAATGCCTCCTGGTTTAAATCCACCCCATTTGTCATCTGGATTCCTCCTTTGGTAACCGACATCTTTTTTTCTCGTTACAGTGCCCTGTAACGGTGAAATAACCGTTGCTCATGATTGACCTTTCTGACCGGCTTCCAGCACGTCTTCTACATAGGCTCGCAGTACCTCAGCCACTCCCCACGCCTGGGAAAAGCAGCCTTTCGGCCGGAACGGCGGATCACCGTCAAAAATTTCTGATATTGAACCGAGTCCATGTTCCCGCAAGTGAGCTTTGAAGGGAAGGATAAACTGCTGGGCCACTTCCCTGCTCTGAGCCGAATAATCATTGACTTTCCGGTAGGCGGTAATAAAATGCCCGATGAGCCAGCTCCACCCGGTACCCTGGTGGTAGGCGGCATCCCTGGCTACCACGTCTCCCTCATAAACCCCCTTATAACCTGGAAAGCCGGGCGCCAGGCTGCGCAGACCATAGGAGCAATACAGCCGCCTCCAAACCGTTTTTACCACCGCTGCTTCCCTGGAATGGTCCAGTAGAGAAAAGGGCAGTGAAACGGCAAAAATTTGGTTGGGCCGTATGGCCGCGTCTTTATAATCTCCTTTTACCACGTCATACAGGTATTTACCCTCCTCGTTCCAAAAGACCTGCACAAAGTTTTTACGGACTTTATTCGATAGCGATGAGTAATCCCTGGCCTCTTCCCCGTATTTCCTGGCTAATAAAGCTGTAACCTGCAGGGCGTTAAACCAGAGGGCATTTATCTCCACCGGTTTGCCTTCCCGCGGGGTAACTACCCAGTCTCCCACTTTTGCGTCCATCCAGGTCAACTGCGTTCCTTCCGTACCTGCGGCAATAAGTCCGTCGTCATCCATGTGAATATTAAAATGAGTACCTTTCTGATAATGATCTATTATCTCTTTTAAAACAGGGAAGATCGTATCCCTGACAAACTCATCGTCCCCCGTATATTGCAAGTATTTATAAACGGCGAAAAAAAACCATAGCGGGGCATCCACCGTATTATACAAAGGTTCCATCCCTTCATCGGGAAACATATTAGGTATCAGCCCATCTTTGCAATATTTGGCGAAGGTACGCAGGATTTCCTTTGCTTCCTCAAAACGGCGCGTGACCAGCGTCAGGCCGGGCAGGGCGATCATAGCATCCCGGCCCCAGTCCGTAAACCACGGGTAACCCGCAATAATAGTCTTGGCCTGTGTCGATTGCCTGTGTACAATAAAAGAATCGGCAGCAAGGACCAGCCGGGCGGCAAATTCGTCATGATAGCCCGCCTTCTCCACCAATTGGGCCAGCCTTTTCTCAGCCTCTACCTGTTTTAGCAGGGGATTCGATATTTCTTTCTCCTCCGTGGAAGCAATAATGCTTACACTGTCTCCGTTCTTCAGGTTGACAAGAAAACTGCCGGGCATATAATGGTCTTCCCAGGGATCCAATCCCCGCCGGCTTTCAGTACGGTAAAAAATATTCTCAAACCAGTAACCAGGGCCCTTTGCATAAAAAGCGCGGTCCGAATACAGGTGCAGCCGGGGTGCCCCCGGATAAGCCTCGATGAATGTGCCGTTTTGCCTGGTGACCTGATGAAAGGGCCAATCATTTTTGCGCACCGTGTGGTGATAATGCCGGCAATTCACAAAGGGGGTAATTTTCAGGGTAAAGTCTGTATCGTCAGGGCAGAAAACAGAGTACCTTACCACCGTTGTATTGGACCCATAAACCATAAAAATATACTTTTCCAGCATTACATCCTCTACCACATAAGTAAAGTGCGGAAACGGGTTCAGTTCAAAGGTTTGGATATATTTGAACCCCGTAGGGTAAACCCCTGTTGCCGTCTCATTGGCCCCCAACTGATAGGATTTCCCGCGCAGCAACACTTCTTCTTCCAGTTTGGCCAGGAGCAGCGTTCTTTCCCCTGGCGGGCGTAAGGCCGCAAAAAGCAGGCCATGGTATTTACTGTTATTGGCGCCGATAATTGTGCCGGCAGCAAACCCGCCAAGGCCATTGGTTACAATCCAGTTCTTGTAAATACCTCTTTCTACATTTCCCGCTTCAATCCTGCCAAAAATCATGGCTTTTCCTCCCTGTTCCCGCTATCCAGAAATTCTAAAACCGCCAATATAAACATGGCATGGGACCAGCTTAAAGGAATTATCCAGGCCGGCCGGCCGGAATTGCGGTCTACCTGTTCAGGCAGTAACCCTGTTTCCGTCCGGTGGTTAATTGCCCAGCGCAAAAACAGTTTGGCCTGTTCCCGGCGCTGCGCGCGGATCATATAAATAGCCAGCCACAGCGTAGTGTTTACCCACGGGTTGCCGCCAATGTAATGATCGTTTTCGTACCTTTTGATGCCGCCGGTCCGCGGACAGGTCAGTACCCGTTCAATCCAGTCCACCGTATGTTTTATCTTTTCGTCTACAGGGGAGAAAACCTCAAAGGGGTAAACCAGACCTAACAGGCTGGCATCTGTCAAATCATCTTTCCAGATCTGGAAAACTTCGTAACCTTTCTCCCTTTTGAAAGTGGCAACCCAGTTACCCTGCTGCCGGTGGTACTCGTATTCTCCACGGTCAACAGTTTTTTTGACGGTACGTATAAAGGATTTTTTTTCCTGGTCCCATAAATACTTTACTATTCCATGGGCTATATTGAGAGCGGTTTTGTGCCAATTATCAGCTTCCTGGTCATAGCCCAACTTTCTGGCCATATCAGCCGCTCCCATAAGCCCCCCGTAAACAGCGGCAGCGGAGTAGGCATGTTCACCGAGCCGTTCTTCCCATAAATCAAAACTGGGCAACGGCAGGGCCGTTTCCCGGTCAACGAACGAAGATAAAAAGACCGCGCCCTTAAAAACCGTTGGCCACAACTCCCTGAGAAAATCCATGTCTTCATAAACCAGAACATACTGCCATATACCCCACAGCACGGCGCCCGTCTGGTCAACCTGTTTTCCCCAGCCAGGAGCCAGATTCCCCTCTGTGTCATAGCGCTGGTACCAGTCTCCCTCGGGCAGTTGGGTCCGGGCCGCCCAACGGTAAAACCTGGCGGCAATGTCCCCGTAACCGGCCCTGGCCATCGCATCAGCCACAAAGACACAATCCCGCGGCCAGCAGTACCCGTACCCGCCCGATTTTATGTACTTTTCATCCATTTCAGGGGCTGCGATTATACCGCCGTTCTCCCTGTCACACAGGAGCCCACCGACCAACAAAGACCTTTTATATAAAGCATTCAAATCGGCATCATCAGTATGAACCTGCCTGCCCCTGGCCAAAAAAGCGGTCCAATAGTGCTTGGTAGCCGCAAACAATTGACGGTAACCCTGCTGCCGTGCCCACTGCAATTTATGCCCCGTCTCCGCCCATGTTTTTCCCGGGCAGAAAAACAGGGTCAATTCGGTTTTCTGGCCTTTTTCCAGACTGCCCAAATCCCATACCTGGCACCCTTCTGGGCTCATATTCAGCACAGCCCCGTGCAAATATCCGTCATGGGCATCGTCCAGCGCGCCGGCGCCGGCCTGAAATCCGTTATTGGCCCTGTCTCCGCCGACTAGGAAATAGTAACCGCGCCCGTAATAAAGCAGGGCATCATACTCGGCTGCGTACAGGACCCCGTTTCCGTAAGGGTTGTTTTGAAAATTGAAGGCGGCAAAACAGACAAACCTGGCAGGTAGCGCCCCATCAGAAAGGTTGCCTATCTCAAAATGCCGTACCAGCACATCGCGTTCAGGCTCCACAAAATCTACTACCCTGACCTGAACCAGCCCGTCATGGCTTTGCAATAAAGTTTCCACAACATTGGTATCTTCACAATATGATTGTTCATGCCGCCACAATCCGGGGTCAGTCAACCACCGCATTGCACCGTGCATGAAAATACCCGCAAAACTGTTCTGCAGATGTTGGTAATTATCAATATGGGGCCAGAAAATCCGGTAAAGTTCCGTATTTCTGCCCAGGGTGGCCAGCATCCTGCCATTGCCGATGACCGAACTGATCAGATACGGCTTTTCCATCAAAGGTTACCACCTACCAGCAACGCGTTTAAGCATTTGTTCGCTTGAAATCATAAACTGACGTCATATTTAACAAAAAGGCCTTCCATGTATTCGAGGAAATTTTCCCACCAGGAGGGCCGGACCTGCGGAGGCCCTACCGGGTAAAGCATAGCCAGCCTGCCCCTGCCGGGATCAAAGCTTTTGAGCATTTTCTCCTGTGTATGGAGCCCTTTTTTCGGCGCCAGGATATCGATTACATTCGGATTCAGGGGACTGTTTTGGCCTCCTCCGAAATTCCACTGGGTTACCTGCGCCATCACCTGTCTGTAATTATCAGGTCCGGAACCATCCTGAGAACCTACCAGAACATAATAGGCCCATTTTTCCGGTTGGCCGGCAATGTATTTTTTGGGCACCGTAACCCGGATGGTCTGCTTATCGGGCTGCAATTTAGCCGTAACCCCTACTGATTTCCCATCTGACGTTTCGTAATCCGTTGAAGAATATACTGCTGTCTTGCCAAAGCTGACGACCTTAATCAGCGAAGTCCAGGGATATTGAGGGCTGAACTGTACATTTGCGCCCTGTTTAAAAGTTTCAATCCTACCGTTTTCTGACCCGTCGGCAATGTATATCTGGATTATCTGGTGGCTGAACCCTTCGGCAGCTCCCCAGGGATTTGTTATCCTGCCTAATTTTATATCGAAAAAATATTTATCTTCTTTGGCAGACACGGTAAATTTTAACAGGTCAAAGTGCCCTGATTTAGGGTCAAAGATAGAATCTGTAGGGTATTTATAAGAACCTGGACCATAATCATCACGCGCCGGATCCGCCATTTCGAAAATCACGCGCTGGGCATGATACCTTTTTGCGGTGAGGCCGTGCAGTATGTACCCCGCTCCCGTTAATATGCCGGCAATAACAAGAAAAAGAGACGCCGTAAAAATAACTTTAGATTTTTTAGCCATGACAGCCCTCCGCTCCTTAAGTCCCGCTCCCTAAATTATGTCAGTCAGTTGTTCTCCCCCAAAAAATATTTCCCTTTTAATTATCCTGCAGTAAAAACTTTTCGATAACATGGGCAACGCCATCGGCTTCGTTATCCAGGGTAACATAGTCAGCTACCTTCTTGACTTCATCCCTGGCATTACCCATCACGACACCCAGACCGGCATATTCGATCATGTCCAGGTCATTGTAACTGTCGCCCACAGCAATCATTTCTTCCCTGGCAATGCCGAAAATCCGCCCCAGTTCTTCCAGGGCGCCGCCTTTATTGGCTTGCGGATGCATGAACTCGAGGAAATGGGGTTTCGATTTGGTAACATATAGCCTACCGGCAAACTTCTCCCGACATTCTGTAAGAAGTTTATCCAGATGAGCCGGCTCTCCGATAAATAACAGTTTGGTCGGATCAGCGGTTAAAAATCTACGCAAGTCACCGACAGGATTCAGCTCTACCCGTGCCAGATTAGCATACCCGATACCTTCTTCAGTTATGCCATCGACAAAAAGGGTATCGTTCAGGTAGACATTTATATGTATTCCGCGGGCATAGCCGATATGCAAAACTTCCTGGGCCAGTTCCAACGGAACAGGTCTTTCCACCAGCACCTGCCCCGTATCGGCAGTTTTCACCAGGGCCCCCTGGTAAGATATAATCGGATGATGAAGACCTAATTCCTGGGCAAAAGGTAAAGCGGATTTAAACATCCGCCCCGTAGAAATAATCACCAGCTTGTTTCTTTTTACCGCCTCAGTAATGGCCCTTTTATTGGCCCGGGATATCGTCAGGTCGTCCCTTAGCAACGTATCATCCAAGTCTATTGCAATTAATTGATAACCCAATGTAATTACCTCCGTTTACGGTTAATGGTCACGGACCAGGGCTGAGAGAAATCCGCTGATAATGGTTAACAACAGAGAGCCGACCAAAGCGGCGAAAAACCCTTCTACCACGAAACCGTCTACCACGACGGAAACCAGCTTGAACATAAGAGCGTTCACTACAAAGGTAAACAGACCTAAGGTAAGGAAATTCAAAGGCAGTGTAAAGAACAAAATTATCGGTCTGATGACGGCGTTTACGATACCCAAAACCAGCGCCGCCACCAGCGCAGACCCAAAACCGGAGATCATAACGCCGTCAAGCAGGTATGCAGTAATAAACAAAGCCAGCGCATTAAAGAACCAACGCAGAGCCAAACCTTTCATAACCCCACCCCCTTTTCAAGGTAATTAAGGTATTGGCTTGCAATTCCATTATACTACAAAGAAACATTTTTACCCAAAAAGTTTAGACTTTTTTTTACAAAGTTTTTATGTAAAATTTTCTTGCTAATTTTCCCCTGTCTCCGGCCTTTTGTTTATATATGCCAGATAAACTATTACAATTATTGATACCGCTGCCAGCAGGCCTATTCTCAAACCCGGTTGGATAATATACCGGTAAATGCCGACATACCCAAACAGGACAAAAACTCCTGCCGAAAAAGCCTTGACCGCTTTTTCAGGAATACGTTTGCCTAAAACTACACCCACCAGTATACCTATGACATTGGAAATCATCATCCCCATTGTTGTCCCCGCCAGAACCCACCAAAGCGAATGGTACTTGGCCGCCAGCGCAATGCTGGCCAACTGGGTTTTATCCCCCATCTCGGCCAGAAAGAAGGCAATGGTTACGGTCCAAAAGGGGTTAAAGTAGTGCTTTTCATCTTCTCCTTCCAGCTTGTCCCCCCTGATAGTCCATAAACCGAAAAAGACAAAGGACACGGCGGCGGCAACCTGTATGTAATTTAATGGAATAACGGTGGTCAAATAGTTGCCCAGCGCCACCGCCAAAAAATGATTGGCCAGAGTAGCCACGAAAACACCTAACAGGACTGTACCGGCTTTAAACCTGGTGGCAAAGGCCATCCCCAGCAGTTGGGTTTTATCGCCCATCTCTGCCAGCACTACGAAAATCACTGAAGCCCACATGGCATCCATTTCAGCTATCCCTCCGTTAATTTAAATTAATCAGGGCAGTGGTTTGAAAAATTACGCTTTATAGCTGGATTACATAAAACAAAAGACCTTTGCGCACGCCAAAAGCGCGCCAAAGGTCTCGTTTAACAGAAATCTGCCGGTAATGCCAGGCCCCGCCGGCCAGTCTGTTGACATTACCCTGCGAAACTACGCGAAACTACTCCCCAGAGGCTTGAGTATATCCCTTTGCCATTTATTTATATAATACTTTATTTCTGTCCTTTGCGCAACAGAATTTTATTGTTGAAAATGTTTTATCAGGGGAGGAACCACCTGCTTTTTTCTTGATAACACGCCGGGAAGATAAGCCACCCTTTCCCTAACCTCTGCCTGGTAAGCTTCCCCAACCAGTTCCGGGTTGGGTCCGCTGATTAAAAGGTAGGTGGCTTCTTCTATCAAATCTGTAACCATCAGCAACACATAATCAGCTCCCTCGGATTTGCGGACCCCCTCCATTTCCTGTAGGAGGCTCTCTTTTAATTCGTCCATACCTTCAAGTCCCAGCACACTTACCTGGCCAATACCGAACTGCAGGTCGCCCACCAGAAATTTTTTATAGTCACTGGCCACAATTTCCCGCGGACTGCGGCCGATAAGAGATGAAGTCTTTTTAAACATGGTTATGCCGAACTGCACAGGGTCAATACCGGCCAGTTTGCCAAGCATAGCCGCCATATCGCGATCCACCTGTGTACAGGTGGGCGATTTGAAGACCACCGTATCCGACAATATACCGGCGCAAAGAATACCGGCAATTTCGAGGCTGGGTTCCATACCGTGTTCCAGGTAGGCCTTGGCAATAAGCGTACAGGTAGAGCCCACAGGCTCATTTCTGAAAAGAATGGGTTCTCCCGTCTGTATGCCGCCAACCCGGTGGTGGTCCACTACTTCTAGAATTTGGGCCTCTTCGGCCCCTTCCACAGCCTGACTCAGCTCGTTATGGTCCACCAGAATCACCGGCTTTTTGCTAAACCCAAGCAGGTGATAACGGGCAATTTCGCCTACTACCCTGTTCTGTTCGTCCACGACAGGGTAATTCCTGAACCGGGTATTGAGCATCACTTTCCTCACTTCATCCAACAGGTCATCTTCCTGAAAAACCACCAAGTCTGTAGTATGCATAATAGCGCCCACGGGAATGCTCATCAACAGCATCCGGGCAGTTGTGAAAGTATCCATGGGCACACCTATTACCGTAGCGCCCCTTTGCACGGCTTCTTCTCTGACGGCAGGGCTTAATGCAGCTCCCCCCGTCAAAATGAGGCATGCGGCCCCTTTTTTCAGCGCAGCCAGTTGGATTTTTTCGCGGTCACCCACAATCAGTATGCAGTCAGGACAAAGGTACTTTTCCATAGTCTCCGTTTCCATGGCACCGATAAGCCCTGTTCCGTTCAATTCCTGAGCCGGATTGCCAACCAACAGGGTCCCTGACAGAGTTTGCACTACGTTACTGACCGTAGCGCAAATATGGCCCAGGTCTTTTTCTCCCAGGTCAGCCAGGTATTTGTCGGCAAAATCGCCAACTGTAACCAGTCCCAACAAATGGTTGCCTTCATCTACAACAGGCAACGTTTTTATTTTCCGTGCACGCATCAACTTCCATGCTTCCCATACGGGAATATCAGGCCGGACAACGGTACAACCCCCGTTACCGTTCACCAGGTCTCTGGCCCGGGTATATAAATCAGGCAACAGCCTCGGAACCTCCACCTTGAAATAATCAAGCACAAATCTGGTTTCCTCATTTATTGCCCCTGCACGGCAGGGAATAGCCGGATACCCCAGCCGCTGCTTCAGTTTGGCATAAGCAATGGCAGCACAAATAGAATCGGTATCCGGGTTTTTATGGCCAACAACATAAATAGCCTTTGTCATTCCAGTTCTCCTCTCCCTATTTATCGTGATGATGCAGGTACTCCCAAACCTGCTCCGCCAACGCTTCACTAATGCCTTCAACTTCCGCGATTTCCGCTGCGCTGGCCTTGAGCAGCTTTTCAAAAGACCTGAAATGCTGAATAATCGCTTTTCTCCTTTTCACGCCAATTCCCGGTATATCGTCAAGTATTGATTTCAGGCTGTGTTTACCCCGCAGATGGCGGTGGTAGGTAATGGCAAAGCGGTGAGCTTCATCCCTGATCCGCTGCAGCAAATAAAGGGACTCCGAATTGCGGGGCAGGACAATGGGGTCTGCCCTGTCCTCGGCAAAAAGCAGTTCCTCCTCCTTGGCGAGACCAAAAGTTGGTATAAAACCGTAACCCAGGTTAATCATAACTTCCCGGGCCGCATTCAACTGCCCTTTACCCCCGTCGATTATTACCAGGTCTGGTATTTTGGCAAACTTGGCCTTGGCCGGTTCAAGCATGCCCTCCTCTATCGCCTCAAATTCTTCCCTGGCTTTGCCAAACCTGCGCCCGATTACTTCCTGCATACTGGCAAAGTCATTGGGGCCTTCCACAGTTTTTATTTTAAACCGACGGTACTCGCTGTTCTTAGGCTCGCCATCCTGAAAAACGACCATGGAACCCACAGATTCGCGTCCCTGGGTATTGGATATATCATA
Source organism: Thermincola sp. GK-1 (assembly GCF_059412445.1). Taxonomy (NCBI): domain Bacteria; kingdom Bacillati; phylum Bacillota; class Clostridia; order Eubacteriales; family Thermincolaceae; genus Thermincola; species Thermincola sp. GK-1. The sequence goes on along the minus strand of NZ_JBSQAT010000009.1, from coordinate 27,832 downwards.
ACACTCGATTCGCCTGGGGACCCGGGGTAAATCAAGGTATTCCTCCAGGCCCAGGAGAGCACCCTCCGTTCGCGCTCTGGATTTCTCCATTTCCAGCCTGTGCCGGGCCAGTTCTTCACGGGCATTTTTCTCCACCAGTTCCACCAGTTTAGCCTTATCTCCCCGCTGCGGCACCTTGACCTGAACCTTATTTCCCCTTCGCTCGGTCAACCACTTTTCAATTAAAGAAATCTCCGCAGGCCTGACAGAACAAAGGATTTCTTTCGGGACGTACTCTACCTGCAGGTAATACTGTTTAATAAAATCTCCCAAAATCTCGGCAGAAGGGTCGTCACCCACTCCTTCGAGAATATAATGTTCCCGGCCAAGCAGTTTGCCGCTCCGGACAAAAAAGACGCTGGCGCAGCAGTCCTCGCCTTCCCTGGCCAGACCGATAAAATCCTGGTCTGTCAGATCAGCCACTACAACCTTCTGTTTTTCCACAATTGCCCGCAAGGCCTTGGCCTGATCCCTGTATAGAGCCGCCCTTTCATACTCCATCTGCTCCGCGGCTTTCGTCATTTTGGCCTCAATTTGCTTAATCAGTTCTTCCTGGCGCCCTTCCAGGAAAAGAACTATCTCGTTGACCATATCCCGGTAGTCCTTGACGCTGATTTGATTATTACAGGGTCCCAGGCATTTTTTAATATGGTAATTCAGGCATGGCCGCGCATTCCGGTCCACATTCTTTTTTTTGCAGGACCGCAGGGGGAAAACCTGCTTAAGGACCCTTAAAGTCTCGTGCACGGCTCCGGCATTTGTGTAAGGGCCGTAATACCTGGCGCCGTCGCGCACCACCCGCCGAGTCATGAAAAGCCGCGGAAATTCCTCATCAACGGTTAGTTTCAGATAGGGATAGCTTTTGTCATCCTTCAGGCGGACGTTGTACCTGGGCCGGTGCTTTTTGATCAGATTACATTCCAGAATCAGCGCCTCGATCTCCGAATCGGTGAGAATATATTCGAAATCCTCCACCTGCGCTACCATACTGCGTACTTTGGGAGAATGGGCCCGGCTGGACTGGAAGTAAGACCTGACCCTGTTTTTTAAGGAAACAGCTTTGCCGACGTAGATGATATCTCCGTCGGCATTCTTCATCAGGTATACGCCGGGTTTATCCGGTAACAGTCTCAACTTGTCCTGAATATCCATTCCCTTCACGCTCCAGCACTTTCTTGAGGAAATGTCCGGTATAGGATTCGGATACAGCCGCCACCTCTTCCGGCGTTCCCTGCGCCACTACCCTCCCGCCCCGGTCGCCGCCTTCCGGCCCCAGGTCTATGATATAGTCGGCTGTCTTGATAACATCCAGGTTATGTTCAATAACCAGCACCGTATCCCCGGCTTCCACAAGGCATTCCAAAACACGCAGCAGTCTGTCAATATCGGCAATATGCAAACCGGTGGTTGGCTCGTCTAAAATATACAGGGTTTTCCCGTTACTCCGGCGGCTCAGTTCCGTAGCCAGCTTGACCCTCTGCGCTTCACCGCCTGACAGGGTCGTTGCCGGCTGGCCGAGGCGAATATAACCAAGCCCCACATCCTGTAAAGTTTTCAGCTTCCGGTAAATCCTGGGGATATTTTTGAAGAATTCCGCTGCTTCATCCACTATCATATCCAAAACATCAGCAATGTTTTTTCCTTTGTAGCGCACTTCCAGCGTTTCCCGGTTGTACCTCTTACCCTTGCAGACTTCGCAGGGCACATATACGTCAGGCAGGAAATGCATTTCAATCTTGATAATACCGTCCCCTTTGCAGGCTTCACACCGGCCACCGCGCACGTTAAAACTGAACCGGCCGGGCTTGTACCCCCTGGTTTTGGCCTCAGGTGTCTGGGAAAACAGTTCCCTGATACCATCAAAGACCCCTGTATAAGTAGCCGGGTTGGAACGCGGCGTCCGGCCAATGGGGGACTGGTCAATATCAATCACCTTGTCAAGGTGTTCCAAACCCTTGATGTCCCGGTGCGCCCCCGGTTTCGTTTTGCTGCCGTGGAGTTCCAGGGCCAGACGTTTGTATAATATTTCATTGACCAGTGTACTTTTGCCGGACCCTGACACGCCGGTGACACAGTTAAAGACACCCAGCGGAATACGGACATCTATATTTTTCAGGTTATGCTCCGAAGCTCCCCTGATCTCCAGCCATTTGCCGTTGGGTTTACGCCTGAACAAAGGCACAGGAATCTTTTTGCGGCCGCTTAGGTACTGGCCGGTTATGGACTTGTCTGACTTTTTGATCTCGTCAATGGGACCGGCAGCAACAACCTCCCCACCGTTGGCTCCGGCGCCGGGACCTATGTCAATTATATAATCAGCGGCATACATAGTATCTTCGTCATGCTCAACCACAATAAGGGTATTGCCCAGGTCCCTGAGCCTCTTCAGGGTATTAATGAGACGTTCGTTATCCCGCTGATGTAAACCGATACTGGGTTCATCCAGGATATAGAGAACTCCTACCAATCCAGAACCTATTTGCGTGGCCAGCCGGATTCTCTGGGACTCCCCACCCGATAGAGTACCGGCAGAGCGGTCCAGGGTAAGGTAGTCTAACCCCACATTGACCAGGAACTTCAGTCTCTCACGTATTTCTTTCAGGACCTGCCGGGCAATGACCTGTTCCCTTTCGGTCATCTGCAGCCTGTTAAAAAATTCAAGGGCTTCCGCCACGGAAAGCCTGGTCACGTCGTAGATTGACCTGCCGGCAATCTTGACGGCCAGCGACTCTTTCTTGAGCCTGGCCCCTCCACATTCCGGACAGGGGGAAGTACTCATGTATTCTTCAATTTCTTCCCTGGCCCAATCAGAAGTAGTCTCGCGGTAACGCCGGGCCAGGTTGTTAATAACACCTTCAAAAGACGTGTTGAACCTGTGGTCACGCCCCTCTTTGGCAAACCTCATTTCTATGGGGCGTCCACCGGTACCGTATAAAACGATATGAACCTGCTCCGGGGTCAACCTGTCAAAAGGGGTATCCATGGAAAACCCGTAGGCCCGGGCTACAGCCGCCAGGGCCTGGGTATAGTACCCGTTAGGTGTACGGCTCCAGGGCACTATAGCCCCCTCTGCCAGTGATTTGGATTTGTCGGGCACGACCAGGTCCGGATCAATCTCCATTTTGAAACCCAACCCACTGCAGGCAGGGCAAGCCCCGTAAGGGTTGTTAAAAGAAAACATCCGCGGAGCAATTTCCGCCAGGCTTATGCCGCAGTCCACACAGGCAAAATTCTGGCTGAAGGTAATTTCCTGCTGATCAATTACATCCACTACAACAATCCCGCCGGACAGGCCTAACGCCAATTCCAGAGAATCGGCCAGACGCCTTTCGATTTCCGGCTTGATAATGACCCTGTCCACTACCACCTCAATGGTATGTTTCTTATTTTTATCCAGCTTTATCTCTTCGGAAAGGTCCCTGATTTCCCCGTCAACCCGCACCCGTACGTAACCCTGTTTCCGGATGTCCTCAAACACCTTTACATATTCGCCTTTACGCCCCCGCACCAGGGGAGCCAGAATTTGCACCTTGGTCCGTTCCGGAAACTGCATCAAACGATCCACCATTTGGTCCACCGTCTGTTGGGCGATGGGCTGTCCACATTCCGGACAATGCGGATGCCCGACCCGGGCAAAGAGAAGACGCAGGTAATCGTATATTTCAGTGACAGTGCCGACCGTTGAACGCGGGTTCCGGCCGGTTGTCTTCTGGTCTATGGAAATGGCCGGGGAAAGACCTTCAATATAATCCACATCAGGTTTGTCCATCTGCCCCAAAAACTGGCGGGCATATGCCGACAGTGATTCCACATACCTCCTCTGCCCCTCGGCATAAATGGTATCAAAAGCCAGGGAGGATTTCCCCGAACCGGAAAGCCCGGTAACAACAACAAACTTATCCCTGGGAATTTCTACATCTATATTCTTCAGGTTGTGTACCCGGGCGCCTTTTACAATTATCTTGTCTTTAGCCATTTTTTAGCGCCTCCAGTGCAAGATCGTTTTTCGGTTTGGCTATGCCGCGCAGTTCGCCCCTGAGTTCAATAAGCAGGTCTCGCAGTTCGGCAGCTTTCTCAAATTCCAGGCGTCTGGCGGCAGTCTGCATCTCTTTTTCTATCTGGGTAATCAATTTGCGCAAATCCTTCTTGGACATCTTGGCCATATTTCTACCGGCTACGTATTTTTCCGTCGGCTCAGCCACCTTTAGGGTAGCTTCGATCACATCCCGCACGGCTTTCTTGACAGTTTGCGGCGTAATGTTGTGCGCTTTGTTATAATCCATCTGGATTTTGCGCCGGCGGTTTGTCTCGTCGATGGCTTTTTTCATTGACTGAGTAATGGTATCAGCATACATAATGACCTTGCCTTCCGCGTTGCGGGCAGCCCGTCCGATGGTCTGAATGAGGGAACGTTCCGAACGCAGGTAACCCTCTTTATCAGCATCAAGAATGGCGACCAGGCTGACTTCGGGCAAATCAAGGCCTTCCCGCAGGAGGTTGATGCCAACCAAAACATCAAAAACACCGAGCCGCAGGTCTCTGAGGATTTCCATCCTTTCCAGGGTCTTGATGTCAGAGTGCAGGTACCTTACTTTTATGCCTACCTCTTTCAGGTAGTCCGTGAGGTCTTCCGCCATTTTCTTAGTCAGGGTGGTGATTAACACCCGTTCGTTTTTCTCCAACCGGGCATGGATTTCCGTCAACAGGTCGTCTATCTGTCCCTTTGTGGGCCGCACCTGAATTTCCGGGTCAACGAGGCCCGTAGGCCGGATAATCTGTTCGACCACCCGCGCGCTGTGTTCCTGTTCATAGGGGCCGGGAGTCGCCGAAACATAGACTACCTGGTTGATATGTTTTTCAAATTCCCCAAATGTTAACGGCCGGTTGTCATAAGCAGAAGGCAGGCGGAAACCATGTTCTATTAAAGCGCTTTTCCTGGACCGGTCGCCTTCGTACATACCCCCGATCTGGGGTACGGTAACATGGCTTTCATCTATAATCATCAGGAAATCATTGGGGAAATAATCCAACAGGGTATAGGGGGGTTCCCCCGGGGCCCGGCCTGTTATATGCCGGGAGTAGTTCTCTATCCCGGAACAGTACCCCATTTCCCGCATCATTTCAATGTCAAAATTGGTTCTCTGCTCCAACCGCTGAGCTTCCAAAAGTTTGCCCTGACTGCGGAGCTCATTTAACCGCTGTTCCAGTTCCGCCTCGATATCCCGAATAGCCCGCTCCAGGTTTTCCTGGGAAGTAGCGAAGTGACTGGCAGGATAAATGGAAATATGGTTGCGTTCCCCCAGGATTTCACCGGTCAGGGTATCAACTTCCACTATACGGTCGATTTCATCACCAAAAAACTCTATTCTTACTGCTCTTTCCGTATAAGAAGCAGGAAATATCTCCACCACGTCACCGCGGACCCGGAATTTCCCGCGGATGAAATTGATGTCGTTCCTCTCGTATTGGATGTCAACCAGCCTGCGTAGCAACCTGTCCCTGTCCATGGCGCTCCCCCGGCGGATGGAAACAACCAGGTTTTTGTAATCCTCCGGCGAACCCAGACCGTAAATGCAGGACACGCTGGCCACTATAATGACATCGCGCCGTTCAAAAAGGGCTGCTGTTGCCGAATGGCGCAGTTTATCTATTTCTTCGTTGATGGAGGCATCTTTTTCAATATAGGTATCCGTTTGCGGTATATAAGCCTCAGGCTGGTAATAATCATAGTAGCTCACAAAATATTCAACGGCGTTTTCCGGAAAAAACTCTTTAAACTCACTGCACAATTGGGCAGCCAAAGTCTTGTTATGGGCAATCACCAGAGTAGGTTTATTAACCTGGGCAATCACATTGGCCATGGTGAAGGTCTTGCCTGAACCGGTGACCCCCAGCAGCGTCTGGTGCCGGAGGCCGGCGTTAATCCCTTCCACAATTTCTCTGATGGCCTTTGGCTGATCCCCTTTCGGTTTGTATTCCGAAACCAGCTTAAACTCCATTTTTTCTTCCTCCCAAACCATTAAACCATACCTGCCTAATCATTATATCACACCGGTTTCCAACAATACAAAGGCCACCCCGCTGAAGGATGGCGCCAATAACACCATATGAAAAACATTTAAGCCAATTCGTTTAGTTTACCACCCAGCAGTTGACCGGAAACAGCAAAGAGGACCAGTTCGGGAATGTACCCATAACCGAGACCGGCCTTAACCCTAAGCACAAAAATCAGCGGTACCGTCAGATGGACGGCCAAAAACCATCGCAATGAGAATTTACGGGCGCCGGAACGCCAATAGCCCATAGGAATATTCAACAACCAGGCAGCGAAAGAAACCAATCCTATTGCCATGGTTTCATACATCCAATTTCACCCACTCAACGAAAGATACAAATATAATATAGCACAATTCCATCACCAGGAAAAGGGTAAAAAGTACATTCGACTTAACACCGCCCTAACTCCAATCACCTCAATCTAAAACCAGATACGGTCGGAGCCGGGTCACTTTATCAGAGAGTCATATAAAGCCCGTACCTTTTTAATATCTTCCCAGACCGGCCGTTTCTTGGCCGGGTCCCGTAATAAAGCAGCCGGGTGGAAAGTAGGCATTATCCGAATACCGTTTTTCTCGTACCACCGGCCTCTGTCACGGGTAATTCTGGCTCCGCGGTCAATGATATTCTGAATGGCTACCGAGCCCAACAGCACTATAATTTTTGGTTTAATAAGCGCAATTTGTTTTTCCAGCCAGGGTTTGCAGGCATCGGCTTCCTGCGGCGCCGGCGTCCGGTTGCCGGGCGGCCGGCACTTTACAATATTGGCTATGTATACTTCATTCAACTGCCACCCGCCGGCCAGTATAATTTTATCCAAAAGCTGACCTGCTGCCCCGACAAAGGGCAAACCCTGCCTGTCCTCCTCAGCGCCCGGGCCTTCACCTATAAACATAAGGTCCGCATCGGGATTTCCTTTGCCAAACACAACCCCCCTACAGCCGGCTCGCAGACCGCACCGGCAGCAATCCCTGGCCAAAAGGGAGAGCTGCTCCAGATCACTACAGTTCTCTATTGCAGCCAAAAGTTCAAAATCGTTCATTTCCACCATCTCCGCTTAACCCTATTGGCAACGTTGATTTCCCGGTAAGAGACATATTCCCCCGGTATTCCGGCCGGCGAGTGCCGGGACAGTACAAAATATTCTACTTAATTTCCATTACTTCCTCTTTTTTCTGGAATTTTCTTGAACCAGAATGACGCTCCTGCCAAATCTCCCGCGGGGTATTTCCTCGAATTCGGCAATAAAAACTGGGCATTCCACAAAAATCTTAGGGAATACCCATACCTACTTTTGCTGATTAACCTGTCTGCAACACAAATTTGGCCTTTCTGAAATCGGATTTGCCCGATGATAAAGCCAATATTTTGGTCAATATTTTATCCCGCGTTTCGTCAACGGCAGCAAAATCCATGGCATCTATATAATAGGTTTCCAGTTCATCATGCAGCTTTTTGGCTTTACTTATAAACCTAATGGCTTCCTCTACCTTTTGATTGAACCTTTTTTCCGCGTCGTTAACAGCGGCGCGATTTTTCTCCACTACCTGGGGCGAAACACATTCCAGCATATCGATAATACGGTCGCCGTCCCGCGTAGGCTCAACAGTATGCGGCGGCATACCGTTAATCACAGCTATGTTTATCTCCGGAATCACCACCATATCCAGGCTCTCGGGGTCAAGTGAACAATGATAAATATCCACGTTATAACCCCGGTCCGCAGCCGCCTGGGCAATTTTCTTAAGCAGGGTGGACTTGCCCGTCCCCGGCTGACCTTTAATTATATACCTTGTACTGATCCCTTCAGTAATGTTGTCAATATAGTTGACCAATCCTTCCGGGGTGATGGCGCTGGCAAACATATGCCTGGTCACCGGCTGTCTGCTGAATATTTCGTTGATAATTGAATTCGCCACCTGATTGGCTTTGGTATAATCCATGCCTTCTGCATAATAATCTTCCCATTCGTCATGTATTGTTTTGGCTTCTTTGAGACACTTATATGCTTCCCGGAAACATTCCCATACCTCCTGACCGCACTTTATAATGGCTTCTTTGTTTTGCCGCAGCATTTCTTCATCCCAGAATTCGCCCAGGTTGATAATCTGGTCCACGGCGCCGGGATTTTTGGGGTCAACTATATGGGGTGCTGTCCCGTCAACCATGGCCAGTTTTAAATCTGAAACGACTATTCCGTCAAGAGAATCGTTATCAGAAGAGCAGCACAAAAGCTCCACATTGTATCCCCGGTCTGCCAGGGCCAACCCGATACGTCTCATGAGAGACGATTTACCTGTTCCCGGACCTCCTTTAATGATGAATATGCGATCCATATCCTGCAGGACCGAATCATAGAACGAGTAGAACCCCTGGGCTGTGTTCCCGCCTGGAAAAACACGTTTGATGCTTCCTCCTCGCGACATCAAACTGGCCTCCTTTAAATTATTTTTGGCCGGACTGGGCCATAGTTTTTCACTACTCTCATCATATACAGGGACGAGACGAAAGGTGACACAGAATCGGGAGGTTTCAGTGGGTAAACTTATGCCAGATTTTTGGCAGGAGGCCGGCGGACTTCATTTCCATATATGTATTTTCATACCCTTGCGGAACAGGAATAACACCCAGCACCTGGTTGGGTTTAAAGGGCGCTGTTTTTCTCTGCCACCGCTGTTTGGCCCGGGATAAAAATTCTACCTGCAGGTATTTGGGACGCAGTATCAAAACTGCCTCTATATCGGCCTTCGAGTTAACCGGAATCCCATTGATGGAATATATCACATCCCCCGGCATGATCCCCATGTCGTCTGCCAGGGTGTGGGATACCGCTTCCAGCACCATCACGCCGTCGCCGGTATGGGTGAAAATGGGTTCTTCCCGCAATTCCATGCGCTGCCCCAGGTAAATCACCAGTTCATGACCCAACGGCGCAAACAGGGCCGCTAGCATCTGAACAAACCTGTGCTCGGCTGAAATTAAGGCCAGGCCCAGCAAAATAAGGCTGTAAATACTTAAATTACGGGCAGAAATCCTGCTTTTCTGCCTGGGTGTCCGGGCTATGGCCATATCGCCGTAGCCAAGGGCGGCCAAAACAGGCATCAACGCCGGGACAACAAAGAGATGCTTGCCCAAATAGGGCTTTATCAGAGGTCCCCAATCGGGCAAATAAGGCAGTTGCAACACATTCTGACCATCTATCATATCTGTGGTAACAAGCGTCAGGGCCATTAAGGGGATAGGCCAGAACTTCTGCAAAGTAAACCCGCCCACCACGGCAGTTGATTTTTTGGTGCGGGTATAAATAGGGATGGCCCCCCTGTGCCCGCTGACCAAAATCAAAAAACTTTCCACCATATGCAAAATTGCTATCAAGGCCATAAGTTGAGGTACCTTTACACCCGGCGGATAGCCAACCAGGACACCGGTTAAACCAATTATTCCACCGGCATAGGAGAAACATAAAAATCTGGGATTGATAAGCATGAGGAACAATGCTAAAGGCCAAATATAACCTACACCAATGTTATCAAGGGAGACACCTGTAAGCACTAAAAGAAAACTCCCTATTATACCGCCCAGGATGCCAAAAACCGTGGAATAGAAGGTATCCAGAATAACACTCCCGCCACGCAGCCCAAAAAAGGCTTCCCTGTTTTTGGCAATTCTTCGGTGCTGTATGCCCACCAGGCCAACTATCACCAGGAACAGCGGATTGAAAATGGATTGGACAATCCCTTCCAAAATCCGCAGCGCCACATCGAACCACAGCAACATAAGGGCCACTCCCATCCGGTTTAATTTACCTCAACCACAAGAAGCCACGGGTTTATAAATTACCGTGGCTTCTGTATGGGTTAATCTCTTACAGATTTTTCTTCCAGAATAGAAATTGCCTTTTCCAACTGCAAATCCTTTTCGCTGTTTTCGGGAAGCTCAACTTTTACATCGGGCTGAATTCCTTTTTTATGAATATCCCTCTTCTTGGGAGTTAAATACTTGGCAGTAGTCAGTTTTAACCCGGCCTTGTTTTGGAGGGTATAAATTGATTGGACAACACCTTTGCCAAAAGTCTTGGTGCCAACCAAAGTACCACTCCCGGTATCTTTGATGGCGCCCGCCACAATTTCGGAAGCGCTGGCGCTATTTTCATTGATCAATACGACAAGCGGAAGTTCGATCCTTTTATCATCCGCCTCATAGTACTCATCACTGCCTGTCCGGTATTCAACGTATACAATAGGCCCTTTGGGAATAAATTTATCTGCTATCCTCACCGCAGATTCCAGATCCCCTCCCGGATTGTCCCGCAAATCCAGGATCAGTCCTTTTGGCTTATGGGCCAGGACCTCCTGCAAAACTTTATCCAGTTCTTCGTCCGTATTGGAAGCAAACATGCTGATAGCAATATACCCTATCTTGGTATTAGGCAAAATTTTACCTTCCACCGTGGGTACTTCAATCATTTCCCTTACTATTTTGAAATTCAGGAACTTGTTGGTTTGTTTCCTGAATACCTGGAGAACCACTTCCGTACCCACCGGTCCCCGCATTAAACCAACAGCGGTATCAAGGTCCATGTCTTTTGTATCTTTATCGTTTACCTTGGTTATAATGTCACCGGCCTTAATTCCGGCCTTTTCCGCCGGAGTGCCCTTAATGGGTTCGATAACGGCTATATGTTCGCCTTTCATGGAGACAATAATGCCAACCCCGCCGAAACTGCCCTGCATCTTTTCCTGGAGCTCTTTAAACATTTTGGGGGGCATATAAACGGAGTAAGGGTCTCCCAATGAATCCACTATGCCTTTAACGGCCCCTTCCACCAGAGTTTCTGTTTTTACCTTCTCAAGATAATTCCTCTCAATCAAGGATATGACTCTGGCCAAGGTGCCGACATTGTTATAATTAGTAATCAATGCCCCTGTTACCAATCCGCTGGCAACTACCGATAGGATAATAAATACAGCCAGTACTCCGAGAAGGACTCGTTTGCCTTCGCGCAACCTGATTCACCTGCCCTGGTTTCTAACACAATTAATTGCCTGTTTCTAACACAATTAAATATATGTATTATACTACAATAATATTAGTAAAAATACAACAACGAGTTACCTTCTCCTGCTATGTCTACAAATATTTTCTTGGATTGACAGGGGTGCCGTTTTCCCTCACCGAAAAGTCCAAATGGGGGCCGGTACTTAAACCGGTACTGCCCACCTCAGCAATTTTATCGCCCTTTTTAACTTCCTGACCCTCGCTGACCAGTTGAGAAGATAGGTGAGCATATGTAGTAGTCAATCCGTCACCGTGGTCGATTACCACAACCTTGCCGTATCCGCTCATCCAGCCTACAAAGGTTACCGTTCCGTCATCGGCAGCCTGCACCGACGTGCCGGTGGGGGCTGCTATATCAATACCGTAGTGCATTCTTTTCGTACCTAAAATGGGGTGTACACGCCAGCCAAATTCCGATGTAATCCGGCCGTCCACAGGCCATATAAACTTCCCGGTACCTTTTACAGTGGTATTTCTTTTTCGCGTTAACTCCCTGATTAACTGGTTCAGCTTTTCCGTTTCTTCTTCTAATTCTTCATAAGCCTCTTGGTATTGGGCTTTCCGGGTACGAATATCCTTCAGCATTTCATTACGGCTGGCCAGCTTTGTTTGTAAAAAACTTTGCCTTGATTCGTAACGGTTTTTAATAGATCTGATTTCATTTAATTTTACTTCCAGATCGGCTTTTTTATTTTCAATGTCTTTCTTTTCCGCCTCGATGTCTTCCACCAGTTTGGAATCCTGTTCCACAATTCGTTTTAAAAACTCAAAGCGGGTAATGAATTCCGTGAAATCGCGCGAACTCAAAAGTACTTCCAGGTAACCGATTTGTCCGTTCATGTAGATGTCTTTAACCCTGACATTTAAAACTGCTGACCTTTCCGCCAGCCTATCCTCAGCTTCGGCCAGTTCGACCTTCACTACATTATACTGTTTTTCCGCAGCAGCCAGTTGCTCCTTAATTTTTCCAATTTCCGTCTGTACGGCATCTATGTCCTTGTCCAACTTGTCCAGTTCCTGCAGGACCATTTTTTCGTTAGCCTTTTCTTCTTTTATTTTTTTCTGGGCGCTCTGCATTTCATTTTGTGTCTGTTGCTGCCGGCGAATAAGGTCATTCAAAGAAGAGGCATACCCCGGTATCACACTGCCTGTCATAAAAACGCCTATTACCAGCGCAGCAACTAAAGACCGCCACTTGCATAGGGACATCGCCAAACCCTCCCCTTTCAAACTCTGAGAAACTTGTGCATGGAAATCCCGCTGCCGACTGCGCCAAGGAAGGTGCCTACACCCAGCAGCGAAGCGCTTATATTTATTAAAAACCGCATATCGGTACGCAAGCCCATAAAAGCCAGATCTCTCTGCAGGTAATCAGCCAGGGTTAAATAGGCAAAACACACCACAATAACGGCCAGCAGGGCGCCAACAAACCCCAGGATCATACCTTCCAGCAGAAAAGGCCAGCGAATAAACCAGTTAGTGGCCCCAATCATTTTCATGATCTGAATTTCTTTCCGGCGGGCAAAAACCGTTAGCCGAATGGTGGTAGCAATCAGGAAAATAGCCGCCAAGGCCAGCAGGACAATAACCGCTACGCCGATGGCCCTTACCCATTTGGTAACAGCGAAAAGGCGTTCAATTACTCCCTGGCCGTAATTGACTTTCTCAATGCCGGGTATTTTGGCAATTTTCAAAGCTATAGGTTTTACCTGTTTAGGGTCCTTAACTGTAATTCGATAGGAATGAGGAAGGGGGTTATTACCTCCCAGAGCCCTGACCATCCTGGACTGATCACCTAACTGTCGGCGGAACTCTTCAAGAGCCCTGTCTTTTGAAATAAACTCGATATTGGCTATACCGTTGATGGATAAAATTTTGCTTTCCAGGGCACGCGCCTGTTCCAGGTCAACATCGTCCTTTATAAAGGCTGAAATTTGCACATTTGACTCAAGTTTAGAAGCCAGGTTGTTGGTATTAATCACCAAAAGCAGCGAAACGCCGACTATAATCAATGACACGGCCATTGTCCCCACGGAAGCCAGTCCTATCCAGCTATTGCGGCGCAGGGATTTAAAAGCCTCCGTCAGGAAATATCCAAGGGTCCTAATTCTCATAACCGTATACCCCTCTTTGTTCGTCTCTGGCAATACGTCCTTTTTCCAATGCTATAACCCGTTTTTTCATGTTATCGACAATTTCCTTGGCGTGGGTGGCCATGATAACAGTCGTACCACATTTGTTTATATCGTCCAACAGCCTCATTATTTCCCATGAAGTATCAGGGTCAAGGTTGCCTGTAGGCTCATCAGCTATAATCAAAGGCGGGTTATTTACTATAGCCCTTGCTATAGCCACTCTTTGCTGTTCGCCGCCGGACAATTCCGAAGGCATCACGTCCGCCTTTTTTTCAAGACCGACCATGCTCAACGCGCTTGGCACGGCTTTTCGTATTTCCCTTTTGGAAGCTTCTATAACCTCCATGGCAAAAGCCACATTTTCATATACAGTTTTGTTGGGCAGCAGCTTGAAATCCTGAAAAATCACCCCGATAGAACGCCTTAAATAGGGTATCTCCCTAGGACGAATACGGCTGATGTTTTTGTTATTGAACATAATCTGTCCCCTGGAAGGAGCCTCTTCTTTTATGATAAGTTTAATAAAAGTCGATTTACCTGCCCCGCTCGGCCCTACTAAAAAAACAAATTCTCCTTTTTCTATCCTCGTTGTGACGTCTGTCAGCGCCCTCGCACCGTTCGGATAAAATTTGGAGACGTTGAGAAAGTGAATCATATTTTTCTTCCACCCCAACAAGCATTTTCGGTAATGCGATAATTAGTGCGTCTTTACACAAGCCTATCTTGATTTTTCGACACCTTGTAGCAAATTCCTCTTTTTTTCAGGCGGTTTTCTGGCTTGGTGCGGTAAATTTCCGTTTACCGGGTAACTATGGCTCCTTCAAGTAACGGATACCCCGTTTTGCTTACTTTGCATTTAAAGCCAGGTGCGGTCGATGTTTTTTCAATATTTTCAAGTACGTCCATTGGAGGGGTGGGTGGGGTTCTCCGCTACCTCAGAGCTTTATGCTGCTGCAAAACCTTGCCAGAAATGAAAGCCGCTGTGGAGGTAAAACAATCGTTGCTCCGAGGTTACGGGCGCAGTCGCTCCTTAATGGTAGCTTGGGAACTCCACCCACCCTTCAATCACTCTTGTGGTAGGTGAACATAAAAAAATTCCCCACCGTGCCTGGGGAAAAATCTTTGCATAAATGGGGAATTCCCTCTTGCAAAAAGCATAACTAGTTTACAGAATCATCAAGGATTTCAACTTTCGCTTTATCAATTAAATCTTTTACAACTTTTTCAAAATATTCCTTTTGGCGTTTCGAATATGCTTCGCTGTCTTCATTTGGAAGTGGTTGAACCTCTTGGGCAATAGCTTTAGCAACTTTTGCTCTGGATAATTCTTTTTGATAATAAGGTACGGCCCATTCATTCCAATATTGGTCTTCTGTTATTCCCAGACCTTCAGCAAAGTTTTGTATCATTTCCCTTCCAGTTATAGTACCGTTACTTTGATCTTGATATTTCCTAAGTTCGTTCAAATAAACCTTGGTCTCGTCAACGCTGGCAGTTAAGTTTCTCCTAGCAGCTTCTGCTTCAAGTACTTTATCTCTTAAAATCGAATTCATAACATCTTTGTTAGTCGGGCTTTTATCTCCGTTTTGTGCAGCTAGAATTTGTAACCATACTTTCCTGGCTAAAAATTCTTCATTAGTTACCCCCATTTTATCAATTTTTGCTACAACTTTGATATTTTTCCTGGTTTCTTTCCTTATTTGGCCTAATTGCTTAAGATTTTGTTTTATTTCTTCCTTGGTAACCGGTTTACTTGCTACAGCATTAATGTCGTTAATTTTAAATACAAAGATTGCACCCACTGCTAATACAAAACAAAGAAATGCTATGCCTAAATTAGTTTTTAGTTTCAATTTCTTCACCCCCTTGAATTAAGACGTGCTTTAATGGTAGCATATCCCATTGTTTCCAGTCGAGGCGCTGTATTCAGCGGCCGAAATTGCTGTATTTTAAGTGGCCGTTTTTGCTGTATTTTATTATACCGCTAACAGCAGGATATTCACCTATGTCAGCCATGACTATAACCCCCATTTTCACTGCCACTTTCTGTCATTATATCATAAATTTATTGCCATGTCTGTTATATCAAGGAAGGTTTAATTGGATTTTTGTGGTATGATTTAGGTGGGTCAGACGAGTAAAATTAACTTTGATATAAACAATGACAATCTTTATTTAATGCTGGATTTTTTATGCCGGCAAGTTACCTGATGTCTTTTTGATACCTTCAAGAGCTTGGCGAGAACCAAACGAATTACTTAACAGCATTTAGGATTCGCTATATCTTCAATCGGGACAATTCCCCGAACCTCTAAACGGTCTGGATACACCCACAGCTTAACTTGTAACCTGTCAAGCAGTTCTTCCCAAGTTATCACTCTCTGTGGGAATCCGACCGTTAAATGTTTTTCATCGTGAACCTTCACAAAAGCAATATTCTCCGTGACGGTGTTGTCATCCGGCTGGTAGCGGACATCAAACAGTTCCTCTTCAATCGCTTCTTTCACTACTGCGATATTTTGTTCCAGCTTTGTGAGGTTTTCCATCTCCGGCCAGTAATATTCATAGCGCTTACGAACAGCGAGTTCCTGTTCTTTCAATTCATTGATTTGCCGCTTGTAGTCCTCATGAGATAAAGCTCCATCAACATAGACAGTAGCAAGTCTTTTCTGCTTCTCCTGCAGCTGTGAAATCTGTTCCGTTATAGGAGAGAGTAGGGTTTCAAGTTCTTCCTTCCGGCGTTCCAACGAACCGACGTACTCTTCGATGGCTTTCCGCATCTGGTCTTTGTCTTGAAGCATATCAATAATCCGTTTTTTGACTTCTGCAGTAACTGCTTCGCCGTCAAGCACAGGGCTGTCACATTTCGGACTGCCGTCAAGGTGGTACTGTTTCAATTTCCCGTTGCACTTGAAAACCAGCTTTGTGCCTTTGTTATACATAGCATCGTGAAACGGGCGCTGGCAGATACCGCAGAAGATACGACCGGCAAGTATAGGTTTGGGCCTCTTGCGGTTAAAGCCTCCTCTGGACTGTACTCTCTTCTCTTGCGCTTTCTCCCAGAGCATCTTGTCAATAATCGGCGGGAAGTTTACTTCAAACCACCCATCAGTTTTTTCCTTCTTTATTTTTTCGACCTGTTCTGGACTGACCTGCATTTTATCACCCCTCCAGAGATAATTTGTCCCGGCGTAAACAGTGTGAGTAAGAATGCGTTGGACGGTAGCGTCACCCCAATGAGCCTGCATCTTACCAGCGCGCCCTTTTCGGGTTTTGCGGAATTGGTTAGGCGTAGGTATGCCGAGTTCAGTAAGCTTTTCAGCAATCCGAACCATACCCAAAGGCTGTCCTGATTCGTCTCCATAGACGTACCATTGGAAAATGAGCTTAACTATCTTAGCTTCATCTTCTCGAATTACCCATTCCTCTTTTTCGTCGTCCCACCTGTAGCCGAAAGGCTGAGAACCGCCTGAATACTTGCCTGCTTTTGCCAGCTTTTTCTTACCGGTCACCGTCCTTAATTTGATAACTTCCCTTTCATACTCCGCAAAGGTGGCAAGAATGTTTGACTGAAGTTTGCCTTCGGGAGTGTCGTCGTTAGACCCCTGCACGAAAATAAAGCCGTCTCCTTTAAGGCCGCACCGCCTTACTTTTCGGGCTTCGTCCCGCAGGGCGGCAAAAAGGGCTAAAGAGCGGGAAAGCCTGTCTTGGCGGTAGACGAAGATAGCGTCGTATTCTCCCGCTTGGTATTTCTCCCAAAGCTGATGGAGCACTGGCCTCGCATCAATCCCCAGTGCTCCGCTGTATCCGTCTTCTTTGAATACGTCTTCTTCTGTAACGTGGTAACCGCGTCTTTTTGCTTCCTCCATACAGATTTCCGCTTGGGTATCGAGAGAAGTTCCCTCTGCTTGGTCTTCTGTGGAAACCCGACAGAGGACAGCGGCACGTTTTATTAACTGCTTCATACTGCCACCTACTGGTTCTCTTTTGCGCCTTTGTCAATATAAAGCGGTATTTTCAACGTATCTCCAACTTTGATATAGTGAGGGTCGGTAATGTTGTTAAGTTCCAAAACCTGTTTAACATACCATTCATAATTCATTCTGAAATATTCATTCATAAAGTACGGGTTGATAATGTCAACCAGCGCATCTCCTGACTGAATAGTTATCTTCCGTACCTCTTTTAGCTCCCACACATCATCAGGGCGGTCTGTAATATTGATACCGTCAATTGTCTCTACTTTGGCGCGGTCAATATATTCTTCGGGTGGTATTACCTTATATCCGTCCTTAACGACATACCAAACACCAGTAGTTTTGTTAATATACCTTCCTGTTTGTTCATCATAAATATATCCTTCAAGTGCCGTCGGATAAAAACCTTTAAGTGTTTTTGTAACACCAAAATACGTCTCCACACCCTTCCAATCAGGTGGGGCAGCAGTACCTTTGGGATATTGGATAGGGTAGCTCAGCACCCAATAGTCGAGGTCGTGTAACACCTGATGAGCATACCACAAATTTTTGATGTCGTGGTTCTTTACAGCTTCGCTTATCATTTCTTGAGCTTTAGTAATATCGTCAGTGAAGGCTGTTTTATCAGCGAAAGCCGCTTTAACTTCTTCAAGTCGTTGTATATACCAATTGCCGTCCTTTTCATTATATACCTTTTCCGTATAGCCGGGGATTTCAATTGTGCCGGTTTTCTCCCAGAAGGCCCAGCCCGGACTGTTAGGGTCGCTGTACTTTTTAATCCAATTTTGAGCTTCATAAACAAAGCCGGACTCGAAATACATATGCAACTCGTGAACGGTCTTTTTCGCTTTCTCTAAGTCTTCCTTTTTAACATCTTTAAACAGTTCAGCCTGTGCTTTCTTAACTAGAGTCTCATCAGGCAAAGGAACATCAGACTTGTGAAGGTTTTCTTTGCTGATAACAACGTGCGGCGTTTTTGCAGACGAAGTTTCTTGAGCAGTAAGAGTATCTTCAGAAGCTTTCTTATATGCAGTATCCTGAACTTGATTATTTGTTGCTGGTTTTGTCTCAGGCTTGGAAAAAGCCAGGTAACAGCCGGATGCAACAGCCAAAATCAGTAACGGTATTACAGCCTTATGCCAAAGTCTCATCTTCGATTCCTTCCCTTCCTAATTCGTCCCCGCTTGGAAGCAGTGATAATTCCCTCAGATACTTGATAGCGGCCCAGCGGACAAGTGCAGCTAGGCTGCGGTCGGTCATAGCGGCCGCTCTCTTTACTGCTTCATACTCTTCTGTAGTAAAAGTAACGCTTACCAGCTTTGTCCGCGGCTCTGGTTTCCTTGCTGCCATTTAACCCACCTCAACTGATGTAATTTCATAGATATTATATCAAATCAAATCAATATTGAGGCAGGTTAAGCTCCAAAAAAGTTGCTTATGCCCTCCGGAGTATAAATATATTGACGAAAAAAGTTCCGTAGGGCATGGAGTCGTATAATTGGTTGTAATTTGTGAAAAAGCAAGAGTAAAGCGAGAGTGCCGCTGTTTTCCTATGCGGCACTCTCATTTCCTTCCTTTCCCGAAGTCTCTTCCTTTTTTCTTCCTACTCTGTAACGGGCAATTTCTTCTTCTACCTTAGAGATTTTCTCCCTGTAAAACTCTATCCGCAGTTTCTGTTCAGCCAGCTTCAGTTCCAGCTTATCAATTGTTAACTGGTCGGCTCCAGCCTGCATTGCGTCAGTGTACTCTACGGCGTACTTATCCTGCATCTGCACCGCATAAGAAAGGTTAGCACGGTAAGTCGCCCGTCTCTTTTGCAACTCCTGCAGTTTAGGGTCTTGTTTCTTACCCTCTGTGGAAATAGTAAACTCAACCTTCATTTTTTCCGTCTCCTCCTTCTTGGATTTTTGAACTGTTTGATTGTTACCCGCCATTTTACTCATCCTCCTTTTTTACCTCCCGTTTCAAAATTTTCTTCAGTCGAGATAGAGCAGAATCCACATCCCCGCCGGAATTCTTAAAGTGGCTGTAGACGCAACCCAACTCATAAACCAGAGAAGCTGGAGCCTCTTTTACGAGCATCTCCAGCTTCCGTTCCGCGACCTTTATACAGTTGCCTTTTTCCGGGAAGTCTCCGCTTTGTTTCAAACAGCGAATGATTTCCCGTACCTTCTTTTTAACTTCTCTCTTGTTCAACGGCACCAACTCCTTAACTGTAAAATATTACCATCTGATTAATTATATTATAATGGACTTTCATGTAAATTTAAAGAGGGAACCAAATTTTTGTCAATATTTGTCGTTTTTCTTTGGCTGCGTTAAACTCCTCAGGCAAAGGTCAAAAATTTTGAGCTTCTTACTTGAAAGTTGCTGAGGTCAAATGTATAATATTACCATAGGCAGAGGAGGTTTTAAGTATGAAGAAGTGGAGGGTTGATTTTAACGAGTCTCTTCATCCCGAACCTTGGCGGGATTTTTATGCCCGCTATTTCCCGGAATTGGACAGGATGGACATAAAGGAAGACGGCTTTACCATCCAGTCTCTAAAGTGCCTATATCACGACGACAGGAAGCCTTCCGCGACGGTCAATGTCAAATCGGGCTTTTACGTCTGCCACGTTTGCGGGAGCTTTTCACCGTACCGTTTTTTAGTTGAAATTGCAGGCATAGCGCCGGAAGACGCGAGCTACTTCATAAACGACTACCTCCGCGAGCTTTACGTAAAAGACGAACGGACAGGAAGATACATACATGCGTTCCCCCACTACGACCCCAGCCACACCTATATCCCTACACCCGGACAGGAAGAGGAATTTGAAGAGTTTATCAAAGAAGCAAAAGCGCGCCTGCGTCCGGAATTACCGATTGTCCAAGAGTATGTTACTGCCAGAGGAATCAAATACGAGATGCTGGAGCGTTTCGAGTGGGGTTATGTCCCCCACGACGAAGAGACAGGACAGGTTGAGTGCTTGGTAGTACCCTTCCGCGTCAGAGGCAAAATCAGGGCTATCAGAGGCAGAGCTTATGACGGCAGGAAAGGAGCGGTCAAAAACTCCCGCTTTTCGCTGTGGAACCTCGACAGCCTTGAGGGAAAAAGTCAAGCAATCATAGTCGAGGGAGAAAGCGACGCTTTAAGGACTATTCAGGCGCTTGAAGCCTGCGGTGTTTATATTCCTGTGGTGAGCGTGCCGGGCAACAATTTCCGCAAAGAATGGAAGAGGGAATTTGAAGGCATACGCACTGTCTACCTTATCCCACAGGACGACGATGCCAGCGCGAACTTCGTAAGGTCTGCTTTAGCGGTGCTCGGAGAAGAACGCTGTAAAGTCGTTGAACTGCCGTGGAAGCGGGGAGATGTCGGCAAAGACATCTGCGAGTGGTTGACCCGCAACAACCATACTGACCAGGAACTGGTAGAGCTAATCCCGCTTGAAGAACACCAAGACCGGTTTTCCCGCTACTACAGGGTGGAAGAACTGCTGAAGAGAGAGCCTGCGGAGCCTGATTGGCTGGTAAAAGGGATGATAGCAAGAGGACAAAAAATCCTTGTCCAAGGGCCGCCGAAGCAGATGAAAACGTGGTTTGTCCTAAGCCTGCTGAAAGCGCTCAACCGCGGGGAGAACGTCTGCGGGGTTCCGTTCTGGAAAACTACCGTCTCTGGAGTCAAAGCCGTTATGGTGGAGGAAGAGCACTCCACCAACGCTTTAATACAGAGAGTACAGCAGAGCCTTGCCGGTACAAGCAATATCGTCATCCCGCACAGGACAGGCGTAAAACTGTTCCCGAAAAACCCAGAATTTGAAGACCTGCTTAATTTTATTGACGAGTTCCGGCCTGACCTGCTCGTGCTTGACCCACTGAGAAGCTTCTTTGACGGAGACGAAAACGACTCTTCCGTTATGCAGCAGGTATTTGCGCCGTTAAATATGCTCCTCCGCAAATACCCCCAGATGGCAGTCGTCGTCGTTGACCATACCGCCAAAAAACCGTCGGACGTTCTGGTATATGCCAGCAGGGGGTCTTCTGTTAAAGGAGCAGAGATGGACGGCGTAATAGACATCCGCAAGTTCCAGAAAGATGAAGAAGTGGGTGTCGTCGTTACCGGAGAGTTCCGGGATGCTGAGACTGTAGAGAATTTGAGCTTAAAATTCGAGGACGGGAGTTTGGTTTACGATGACGGTTTCCGTATTAACATTAAGCTGAAAGACAGCGAAGTGCGCCTCCAGAAGCTGGCAAAGCTGTTGACTCAGCGGAGCTATACGCAGAAAGAGCTAACCGACTTGCTGAAGGTGAGCGACCAGACTGTGAGAAACGACATCAGCAAACTGCGGGCAGGCGGGTTCACCATTGAGGAAGAAGGGGGACATCAAGGGTCTCCAAAAACGTACACACTTACAAAAACACCCGATGGGTGGAAAGCGGACGACGAAGACAGCGGTGAATGAATCAGTTACCGCCGAAGGTCAAAATGTCAAAACCGCTATATATATTTTTGAGCTTTGACCTTGGTCAAAGGCGGGTTCGTCTGAAGCCGCTGAAGCGGGACCGCGTTGTAGACGACGGTTCCACGCTCGCAGGGCTTCAGCAAACCTTACCCGGCGGTTTCAGGCAGTAAGCCCAAATAATAATTATTACCAAACTTTGAGCTTTGAGCTTGATTGTTTGATAACTCTTTCCGATAAATATCTAAAGGGGGTTGGCGCAGTTGACTGTTCTCCAAAAAGAGATTGCACAGCCGCAGGTGGTTATTCAATCTGACGGGCGCATTAACATACCCAAAAAGGAAGACGGTAGCGTCTGGACGCTGGAAGAACTGAGAGAAAAAATGAAGTGGAGCCGCTGGCCTATGTTTGATGAACTTGAGCCGCTTTTCCGCAGGTGGTGGGAACTGCGCTACAAAAACCGCTTCCACCGTTATTGGACAGTTGAGGAACTGATGGAAATGAAGGACATCCAGCAGTTTTTGGGGTTGGAGAGCAGTTAATTTAATGTAAGCATTACTTATGCCACGGACACTACTGAAGAATACACCAGTATTGAAAAAACAGCTAACCAAACAGCAGAAATATTGCCGGTGTAGTGGGAAACAATTAAGTATCTTCGGTATTTAGCGTTGTTACCTTACCCCGGTGAGAAGAACAGGAAGATGAGTTAAACCTTATTAACCCTAACGTTTTGCAATGTGGGGGTATTTTTTTGTTTGAAATAATTATGCAATAACGAACGAAAACGCTAGATGATTATTTGTTTGACTTTTGCTTAAACAATAACCATAAAATGTGATATTACACGGCATTTGAGATGATTCGCATTCTATCCTGATATTTCGTTATTAATATCAATTACGTTTTATACTTGACAAAATTGTTTACATGGTATATTATTCCTTTAGGAGGTGTAGTAATATATGGAAGATAATCAGATTATTATTAATATTCTTCAACAAATCCGAGATGAAATTTCATTACTAACTGTCCAATTAAAATCAGAAGCCCAGAATAGGTTTTTTAAGGATTTTTTAACTACAGACCAAAGGAAAGCAATTTATAATTCTTTTAATGGTGAAAGAGATGCTGCAGAGATTGCGAAAATAGCTGATTGTTCTTTGCGAAATGTTCAAATGTTTATTAAAGAATTAGAAGATAAAGATTTAATCGAAATAAGACGTGAAGGCAGGACAAAAATTCCAATGAGAGCAGTACACAAAATTGCTCTCTATTATGCTTTACAGGACTTAAATAATGAAGGAGGTATCATCAGTGAGTAATAATTCTAATGAACAAATTGTTAACTTATTATCCGAATTAATAAATTTGTACAAGCTGGTCAATAAACCAACCATAGTACAACGTTTGGAAGAAGAATTAGCTGACCCAAAACGAAAACAAATCTATGAATTATCTAATGGAGAAAGAAGTTCTAGGGAAATTGCTAAAATTGTCGGTGACGTAAGCTATAGTACAATTACGGTTTACTGGAAACAATGGGCACAAAAAGGGTTAATGACACCCGCACAGCGCGTAGGGCGCTACAAGCATACAGTAGATTTAAAGGAATATGGATTGGATTCATATGACCCTGAAAAGGAGTGATTTAATGAGTAAAAATTCTATCACACGTGAAGAATGGGAGCAGGTTGTTAATGATATAAAACATGTAAGAGCTTCTACGCAAAGCATGAATAGAATAATGGTATTAAATAATCGTAATATAATCGTTACAGATATACTTGAGGCAATTGGCAATTCTCCTCTTCGTGCAGCTGCCCTCCATTTAACAAAAGAACTAATCACAGCCGCTGAACTATCATCAAAAATTGGTATAGACCCAAAACACTTGAGTAGGACAATAAAACCTCTACGAGATAAAAGTTATATAGTTCCATATCGAGAAGGAAAACAAATTTTTTACAAGCGGGAAGAAAAAGTAGATTTAGTCGGATATGACAACATTGAGGAAATAAAAGTATTACTCGATAAATGGCGGGCTAAAGGCTGTGAGCAAGAACAATGAACTGGCATATTATTACAATTATTACATTGCTATCTTTTGCAATTTGTAATGCGCTATTATTAGTATATCCGTTAACTTTTGCGCGTTCAAAAATGAAAGGAGATGTTAGAAAAACCCAATATTGCTTTTTGCTGGTTACAATTTTATTAATTCTTATTTTATTTATGGCTAACAAACAAAATATAACGTACATGTTAATAGGCGTGAATTTAACTACTATTTTAATAGTTATCTCTGGACTAATCATTTGCTTAGGTGTTCTTTTTATTGTGTCTTCATTGCAGTTAATAAAAATAAATAACCGTGATATAGAATATTTGGAGAAACTACAACAATTAGTAGAAATTTCAATATTTAGCACACAAAATGTTAGGGAGCAGTTGCAAAGTTATATTAATGAACATGAAAACATTTTGAACGATTACGGTATAAAACACTTGCTAAATTTGTTTATTAGACAATACTCCGAAATGAATAGACCCCCGCTTGATTTAGGTCAATTCTTATTAAAAAGATGTTGGGAGACAATATATGATTGTAAACAATTTGTTCCTATCCCTTTTCCCCATATAAATATCTTATTTTCTCTCAGTGGAGCAGGCGTTGTAATAACTCTTTTACTTAGTCTAGTATCGCAGAATTAAATAGGTGTACACCCGCTTTCGGTTACCGTTACCGAATAATACGAAAAAAAGGCTTCATCCAGTCATCTTTACTGTGTTAACGATTTACAATTGTCTGGTTTACTCAACCGAGTTCAATAACTATAATGAAAGGTAGTAATTCTAAACTTAAGCGATTCCTAAATACTGAATATCATTTATATTGCTGGCACATTTAAGAATAATGATAACAAAACTTTATATGCGGTTATCAATGGAGATGCAAATAAGATAGCAATGATTACCATTTCAACATTTGCTGAAGATGGTCAAGTAAATATTCAAACATTCGATAATAACGGTTTCAAAGAAGAAGTTACCACTACGGAAGATGAGATTATTCAACAGTCAGAGAAAAGTAAACAAGAATTGCTTGATTTTATTGAAAAGTATAATTCTGGTGAAATAAGTATGAATCATACCAATGACCCCGATGCAGTAACTGCATTAGTAAGTATTCCTACCAATTGGGAGTACTGGGTTTGTAAGTTTGCGGGAGCTTTGGCTTGCAGCATGGCTTGCGTAATCTTTATAGAACTACCTCCTGTATTGTTAGCATGTAGATGGGCATGTGGTTATTTCTGGAGTATAGGTGCTTGTAGTTAATCACTCTTTATTAGAAATTTATCATATGATATAGTATAAATGGAATCAAATCTTAGCTGGTCTTATTGACCAGCTAAGATTATTAGATGAAAAAGTGGAGGTTCTTTTGTGGGGAAGGAGACCGATGATAAAAAACAATGGCAGAAAATAAAAGATATTGAATATGCAGGTTTTATTGCGTTGGGTTTAGCTTCTACTTCGGAGGCCATTAACAATGATGTTGGTTTTCCACTTGTTGCATTTGGAGTTTTCTGGATTATAATCGGTTTGATTCAGGTTAGATCTTGGAACAGTTTCTACGACCATAGAATCGCATTAATTAAATGGGTCATTATCTTTTTGATAGCACTAATGTTCATTCAGGCAATATTATTTTACATTAGTACTCAGCCGTTTTTCTATAAAGGTATTATTTTAGCAGTAAATCTATTATTAGAAATAGTACTTATTGTCTTTTTTTTAAAGAAAAGAACCAAAATTGAAAACATGAAATAACAAGTAAGTTAAATGTTAATCATAACGCTGGGGAAACCTAGCGTTTTATGTTGTCTATCATTTTAGAAACTGAATGAATAAAACTGGCAACATCACCTAACATATAGTCGTGTTTCCGCAGTTGAGCACCGGCAAAGCGCTGGCCCTGCCGGCGTTAAACCGTTACTCAATATGCTCAATTACGGAAATAAATAAAGAGGAAACCTTTGACATTAATTTTAATGTGGATTCCCGTTCTCCCCTGGCCTTAATCCTTACAGGTCAGCCTGAACTCCGGGACCGCCTCAAACTCAGGGCGCTCAGGGCCATTGACCTGCGCATTAATGTCCGGTTTCGCTTGAATGGCTTATCTGACGCCGTCACCCGTGAGCAGCACACTATTGATACCACAACCATCGCCAGGGTTTTGCTGAACGGCAGTAATATTTACTCTGACAAAGAGGGCTGTTTTTCACCCTTTCTACTGCCAATGGCAGTTGAAACTAAACATTTCTAAAACGTCATGCAATTCGGGGAATGTTCACTTCTAACTGACATGACGGCTGGAATCACACTGTCAAATAGCTCTGGAAGCGACACTCAACCCCTATTATTTCTTTAACCCACACCTTTATATTAAATAGGGTAAATTTCCCTTCGGGCAATGTCAACAAACCAAGTTGGCCATCTCTAACGGCGAGAAAACTGGAACGTCCCCAGACATTCTTTTTTACAGTTGTACCCTCATACTGGCACCCAGTAATACCCAATACGACCATTAAAATTAGTAAGACAACAGCTTTCTTCATTTAATCCTTCCGTATTGAAAAGAAGATGAACCTCCGCCACAGTTGGAGTTTAAGTAGCGGAGGCTTTTGATTAATTCTTAGGCATAAAGCTTTGCCGGCATCTGTGTATCCCTGAGTACTTGGAAATCACCCTGATAAGGTTCTCTGTGGAGGGGCAATGAAGTTATGCTGAAAATGGATGATACTATTCTTTTACCCAACCAATAACTGTTAGTAGTATCGTGATTTTGCGGATATATCGCAGTACACCCACGGACAGATGTGTTAGAACTGGTATTATTGTGAATACTTAAGATCTCTTTCTTGCTCGCTTAATCATGGATCTTCATTTTTTCATATTAAGCCTGGATAACGTTTTATCAAGCTCAATCTGCTTGGGATTGACCCGCTGTAAGTATCCTGCGCAGTTAACGCCGAATAGCTTGGAATTAAAGAAAACATAGCTAAAAATATCTTAGTAATTAAAGATTTCTGCCAAACTCATCAAGACGTTTATATATATCGGAAGCCGATTCATTTTCGGCAGTAAATAGGCCCAAAGTGCGCACCATTCGACGAAGTTTTTTTGTGTAATCTTCAAGTTTTGAAATGTCGTTTTGAACTAATTTACCCTTTGAAGCCTTGGTCAAGATTTCATCAACTAAATTTTTACCCAATTCATGAAATTCTATTATCGATTTGGGCATGGAGACATGATTGATTATTGGGTCCAAATACGTAAACTCTCCTTTAGCTAACATCAGCCTACCTACAAAATCTGAATGTTTGTCTTTCATATCAAGAGCAGCCTGCAATAAGTTAAGTATTTGACACTGGCTGGACATATACATTTTATAATCATAAACTGCCGATTGCTCCCGTTTTTTCCACATACCGTAACCAAGTGCTAATAACAATAATGAAATTACGCACAGAAATAATATTGTAAATTTTGGTAATGCTTTATTACTCATTCTATCCTCCCGCAAATTTTAATTTATCTTTGTATTTTATAATATCAATTCAAAGAGCTTTTAGCTAAATAATATATTTGTCTTTTTTACCGAACTACTTTTTTACTAAAAACTTGCACAATTGGTAATGGGCAGAAAAATCTCTGCCCATCACTAATTTTAATAATAATATTGAAACGTTTCACTTGCTTCTTCATTAACACCAGTTGTCCAAGAAAAAGATATACCCCATGGATAAGATACAGAAGGATTAGAAACTGCCATTTGGGTGTGTCCATAAGCAATTTTCATCTGCATATCCCTAAGTTTATATCCTACAGTTACCTTTACAAAACCCCAGCCTTCTGCTGCCCACATTTTGTTATAAGAATCCCATAAAGGAAATTTAGCCTGAGCAGTGTTAGTCCCCGCTAAAGCAAAGTTATATTGTTTCGTATATGCCGGTGGACTCGGTGTTGTTGTTGGTTTATACGTTACAACATTATAAGATTCTGCTGTAAGTAAAGTCATTGTAGGTGCCCAGCCTGCCCCAATAATGTCAGTACTTAA
>NZ_JBSQAT010000008.1:82500-132082 GCF_059412445.1 Thermincola sp. GK-1 | reverse complement strand
TAGTCTCGGTCATTTCCTTGGTATTATCGGCCCATTTCTGTCCTTCCGATCCTGAAATCCAGCGGGCTTTGAAACGGGCGGGTTCATAGCCCACGTATTCCAGGAGGCGTTTAAACACTAAAAATCTCCTTCTGGTAAAATAGTTTCCGGTAGCATAATGACAGTCACCGGGATGACACCCGGCCACCAACACTCCGTCGGCCCCTCTTTGAAATGCCCGGACTACAAAAACGGGATTTACCCTTCCGGAACAGGGAACCCGTATTATTCTCATATAAGGAGGCTGTTTGAACCTGCTGATTCCGGCGAGATCTGCCCCGGCATAACTGCACCAGTTACAGCAGAAACCAACTATTTTAGGTTTAAATTCGTTATTTTCCATCCTTACAGACACGCAGCATCCACCTCCGCCAGTAATTGGTCATTGGTAAAGCCTTTCAGGTTCAGAGCACCGGAACGGCATTCCGGTACACATGCACCACAGCCCTGACAAAGACCGCTGTTCACATCGGCAACGGTCCGGGTTATTTCTTGACCATGTACGCGTTCAGTGATTTCTTTACCGCTTATTGCTTTATAAGGACAAACTTTGCTGCATAACAGGCAGCCAACACATTTCTCCTGGTTTACTTCCGATATCATTGGGTTAGTAGCCAGCTGATCCTTGGAGAAAAGGGCTGTAACTTTGGATGCCGCGGCACATGCCTGGGCTACCGTATCAGGAATGTCTTTGGGTCCCTGGCAGCAGCCAGCCAGAAAAATGCCCGCTGTATTGGTATCTACAGGCTGCAGTTTTGGGTGGGCTTCAGTAAAAAACCCGTCTTTATCATAGGAAAAACCAACCTTCTGGGCCAACTCAGAAGCCTCTTTCACAGGCACCATAGCCGTGGCTAATACTACCAGGTCAGCGGCAATTTCCACATTTTTACCCACCAAAGTGTCTTCACCTAAGACAATCAGCTTATCGCCGTCCTGATATATCTTGGAAACCCTGCCCCGGATATACTTGGCGCCGTATTCCTCCGTTGTCCTGGTATAAAACTCATCGTACATTTTACCAGGTGTCCGGACATCCATATAAAATACATAAACATCCGCCCCGGGTAGTTTTTCACAGGCCTGGGTGGCATGTTTGGCAGTATACATGCAGCAGGCCCGGGAACAATATTTCTTGCCTTTGACCTCATCCCGGGAACCAACACATTTTACAAAAACAATAGTCTCGGGGGTTTTACCATCTGAGGGCCGCTTAATTTTTCCGCCTGTCGGTCCTGATGCGTTTACCAGCCGCTCAAACTGCATGCTGGTAATAACATCCGGATATTTTCCACCACCGTATTCGGGATAAGCTGTTTTCCAATCCCATAGTTCAAAACCGGTGGCCATGACTATGGCGCCAAATTTTTCAGTGATAAATTCATCCTTGTCTTCGTAATTAACTGCCCCTGTCGGGCAAACTTTGGCGCAGACACCGCATTTTCCGTCCTTCAGCTTTTTACAGTTAACAGGGTCAATCACAGTCTTGTTGGGAACAGCCTGGGGAAAAGGTTTATAGATACAGGGTCTGGTTCCCATTCCCTGCTCAAATTCACTAACTACCTTGGTAGGGCATTTAGTCTCACAAATGCCGCAGCCGGTACATTTATTCAGGTCCACATACCTGGCTTTTTTTCGTATGGTAACATCGAAGTTACCGATATAACCTGTCACGCTTTCAACCTCAGAATATGACATAATCGTGATATTAGGATGCTGGGCAGCATCAACCATTTTTGGTGTACAAATACATGCGGAGCAGTCCAAGGTTGGGAAGGTCTTATCCAGCAGAGCCATTTTCCCTCCGATAGTAGCTTCCTTTTCTAAGAGTACCACTTCATGCCCGTGATCGGCTATATCCAGGGCGGCAAAGATACCGGCAATACCGCCACCAATAACCAGCGCCCTTTTGGTAATAGGAATAGCCCCTGCCTGCAGGGGCACAACTTTGGCTACTTTGGCCACGGCCTTGCGGACTAAATTAATAGCCTTTACAGTAGCTTCCTCCGGGTTATCCGGATGGATCCATGAGCAGTGTTCCCTGAGGTTGGCCATCTCCAGAAGGTAGGGGTTCAGACCTGCCCTGGCAATGGTTTTGCGAAAGGTTAATTCATGCATACGCGGTGAGCATGAGGCAACGACCACCCGTTCAAGGTTGTGTTCCTTAATTGCCTGAATCATCATTTCCTGACCCGGCTCCGAACATGTATACTTGTACTCCTGGGTAAAGACAACATTAGGAAAAGATTTGGCTGACTCCGCAACCCTGGGTACGTCTACAACACCACCGATATTAGAGCCGCACCAGCATACAAATACTCCGACTCTTTTCATACCTCTCCTCCTTTACATGAATCCAAGCCATTAAGAGCTTAGTTCATTTTTTCACAGATAAATTATATATGACAATTTGTTATTTATCTAATAACTTTTGGTTATATCAAGATGCAGCGTGAATATTATTTACTGGTGTCATATATTTTGCTAATTCAACAGGAGGGAGGTGGTGTATATTTGACAAGGCGGCCCTGGAAGCTACAAAAACTTTAAAGGTAAATCACAGCAGAGCTAGTTCAGCTCACAAAAAAGCACAGTATCCTTTGAGGATGCTGTGCTTTCAATGAAAATAGCCCTTCTATAACAAATGGTGCCTTAATGTACTTCACTTTTTCCAATAGGTATTCCTGACCGGCTGTTACAATCGAGGTTCTCCTATCATTGTCAACGAAACCACTAACCTGTATCCGAGCAATTCTGTCACCAAATTCTGTCAGCATTCTGTCCAGATAATTTTCGTTTCGCGTAGCCCTGTTTATATTTGGTACACATTTAAAAGCAGTTTTCCTGAGTACATTCCTGAACTCAGACCAAGAACCATGTTTCTCCGAGTTTTCAAGGTAAACCGGTAATCCACTGGAAGTCAAAACACTAAAATCTAATATCCGGTCAAAATGAAAAACGTAGGCTTCGACCTTTAACCTGGAACTAAAATGGCGTAGATGGTCGAGGACAATTGTTGTCCTGGCGTTATTTCCGTAATTAATGCCACACCATGGCGCATGAATTGTTATCTCCCGAAAGTAATTCAACTATTCCAACAAAGGTGTCGGCAACAAATAACTCTTAAGCATCTTTATATGGGGAATGGCTATATCTATCCTTGAAAACTTAAACTCCTTGCATATCTCAATTTTCTGTGCGGCAGTTATAGGCCACAGGCAAAAAGAAGCAGTGGATAGCGCCGTCTTACCCATATCCAGTCCAACACCCCCAAAAAAAAGAACACCACTCACCTAATCGGAGTGGAGAAAAATGAATGGTGGGCCATGAAGGACTCGAACCTTCAACCTGACGATTAAGAGTCGCCTGCTCTACCAATTGAGCTAATGACCCGTTCCTTTATTATTATATATAACTGAATTTAAGTAGGAGGGGGCAATTTACCCCCGTCCTATTCTCGTATTTTGTTTATGAAGCGCTTTATGATTTTGAAGGACCGACGAACTTTTCGCCGGTCCTTATCTATTGGGCCTTTTTCAGTTTGGTTATTTCTATCTCATGCCTGCCGTACATCTCCGCCAAAGCGACTATCTCAGCCCGTATCTGCTCGTGCTCTCTGCTGTTCTGCTCACGCAAATCCTGTATCTCTGCCTTCAGTTCGGCCCTAACACTCTCGATCTCTGCCTTCAGTTCGGTCCTGACACTTCCTATTTCGGTCCTTAGCCTGTTTTCCGTCTCCGTTAATCTTTGGTCTAGAGTTTTTACATCCCCGGCCAGTTCTTTAATGGCCTGCATAATCATTATAAACTGTTCGTTACTCAACACAATCCCTCCCGCGGCATCTCCTGAAAATATTGTATCTTTTTTCCTTCCGTTAATTATAAAATTATCCAGAGAACGGAACCGGGAACGAAAGCACCGAAAGCACTGTCCGAAAACGTTTTTTCTATTTCAAATCAAACTCGTACGAATGCGTACGATTTTTTCAAAAAACATTTTAAAAAGGCTTCGGGGCAAAAACCCGCGAAGCCTTGATATAATTGGCTTTTTTGGTGCCGAAGGAGGGATTCGAACCCTCACGGTTTCCCGCACGATTTTGAGTCGTGTGCGTCTGCCAGTTCCGCCACTTCGGCGTTTTTTCGATGCAACAATTATATTACCATAAAGACTGCTTAAATGCAAGACCAAACAGGTGGAAATTTAAGTACATCCCGGGAATACTTGCAGAAAGCAAAACAAATACTAATGACAAAAGGCGTATCAATTACTTTGTATTGAAGACCTAATGGAGGTTTGATTTAAATGAAAAGAGATACCGTCGCTGCCGGCACCTGGATAGGTATTTGGGGGACCGTGCTTATTATCTTACTTTCCTACCTGGAAATGATCTTCGGCATCCTGAGTACCCCACCTTGGAATATCGCTGCCGATGTGTTCTTAACAAGTGCAAATATAAAAACTTTATATGGTTTGATTATTGGCATGGCAGGCACTTTGGCCCTCGGCATAGCTACTACCTTATTTATCGCTGCAATTTTAAGATTGACGGGTACAGATTATGCATGGTTAAAAGGAGTTATTGTCGCTAACGCTATAGGTTTTGGCACCATGGGTTTGTTTATGCCCATGTTGAATATCAGCGAAAACATTCAAAGCGAACCCTGGACAAATATCTTGGCTCTTCTTGACCTGACCATTTTTGGTCTTTTCACCGGCTATATGTTGAAGAAATCGTTTCAACAACGGGTCGAAAAATAATAAGAATAAATGCTTTTTACTTTTATACGCCCAGGATGTTGTTTATTTCCTGAACCAGTTCTTCCTTAGCCGCCACTCTGTTATGCCGGACAGGTTTTTTGTCCAAGTCGCGCAGGCCGGGGTGGATTTCCATGCCGGAAACTTCCCGCAACTCTTGCAGGATTGCCATTTCATCCTTGCCGGCGATAGCTTCCGGCCCTTTGATAGCTTCCAGCACCGCAGCATTAAATTTAAACGGATTGGCGGTGGAAGCAATTACCGTCGGCGTATGGTCTTTGGTAGATTTAACATAGTCCCAGTATACTTTCAGGGCAACGGCCGTATGGGTGTCAACGGTATAGTGTTTTTTCTCAAACACTTCTCTTATTGTGGCCAGAGTTTCTTCTTCGGTAGCAAAGCCGGCTGCCAGTATGGCATCAATTCTGGCCCTGGTTTCCGCATCAATGTTAAAAACACCCGTTGCATTCAGCTCTCTGAACCATTTGTTTATTAATTCGCTGTTATGCCCGTTAACTTCGAAAAGGAACCTCTCCAGATTGCTGGAAATCAAAATATCCATAGAAGGACTGTTCGTCTTTATAAACTCCCGGTTACGGTCATATGCACCTGTACGGAAAAAGTCAGTCAAAACCTTGTTTTCATTGGAAGCACATATGAACTTGTTGACAGGCAGACCCATGCGGTAAGCATAGTAGCCGGCCAGGATATTGCCGAAGTTACCCGTGGGAACAACTATATTGATTTTATCCCCCATATTTATCTGACCTTGTCTGACCAGAGACAGGTAGCTCCATATATAGTAAATAATTTGCGGTACCAGACGCCCCCAGTTGATGGAGTTGGCTGAAGATAACTCAATGCCGTGTTCATTCAGAAAATGGTTGTAATCCGGGTCGCCAAAAATTTCTTTCACGGCATTCTGGCAATCATCGAAATTACCCTTTACAGCCACAACGTATGTGTTATTCCCATCGGTGGTTGTCATCTGCAGTTCCTGCACCTTGCTGACCCCCCCGGAGGGGTAGAAAACAATGATTCTGATGCCTGGAACGTTTTTATAACCTTCCAGGGCCGCTTTGCCCGTATCACCCGATGTGGCCACCAAAATAACTATTCCCTTGTCTGACTGTACTTTTTTCACAGCCTTGGATAATAAGGGAGGCATTATTTGCAGGGCCATATCCTTAAAAGCCGCTGTTGGGCCATGCCAGAGCTCCAGAAAATAGGTATGGTTATTTAACTGAAATAAAGGCGCTATTTCGGGGGTATCAAAATTTTGACCGTTGTAAGCCCTGTCTATGCACTCCCGGATTTCCTCTGCAGAATAATCAGTGAGGTAAAGTCCCAAAACCTTTTCCGCCACTTCCTGATAAGAACAGTTAACCATGTTCGCCAGGTCATTCATGGATAGTACAGGAAGGAATTCGGGAACAAAAAGGCCGCCCGTCGGAACCATGCCCAGTTTGATTGCCCGGGCGGAGCTAACAGCTTCAAAGTTGCCCCTTGTACTTATGTAGTTCATTATATGTTCTCCTTTCAAAGCCAAGCATAATATCTAATTTTATTCCAAAAAAGAATTAACGTCAAGGACCGGTAGAGATACTAAACAGGCGAGCCAAGGCATTGCCCATCTGTTACCACGTTAAGGGCGTTTGTCAATGCGGGCGTTAAACGGGGTTATGCCCCGGCAGAAACAGGTTCCTTTTTCCTGCGGCCTTTAAAGAACCGGTTTTTAAAGTCGTCTATTAAGGTATAGGCAACAGGTATCAGGATAGGCGTCAATATGGTGGAGGTAATCAAGCCGCCTACCAAAACAATACCCATGCCTTTCCTGATTTCCGAACCTTCGGCAAAAGCCAGGGCTGTTGGTAGCATACCGAAGATCATGGTTACCGATGTCATAAATATAGGACGCAATCTGGTTGTTCCCGCCTCCAGCAGGGCATCCCGCAGGGAAAGGCCCCTTTCCATCAGGGTATTGGTATAGTCAATAAGCAGAGTACCGTTTTTGGCGGCTAAACCGTCCAGCATAATAATACCGATGAGAGACATCATATCCAGGTTGGTTCCGGTTATGGCCAGAGCTATCATGGCCCCGATAATGCCACAGGGCAATGACAGCATACGGATAAAGGGCGTAAGAAATGATTCATACAAAATTGTCAGGATCATGTAAACCAGGATCAGGGACAGGACCAGTGCCTGAATCAAATCAGCATTGGAATCATCCATCTGCTTGACATCACCGTCATACTCAATTTTGAAACCCGGCGGCAAATCCAGTTTGGCAAAACCGGCATCAAGAGATTTTCGGATTTCGGCCAGGGAAGCGCCTTTATAATCACAGGTTATAGCAATCATCCGCTGCCGGTTTTTATGCCGGATCTGCGTGGGGCCTTCTCCGTAGGACAGGTCTGCCACCTGTTTTAACAGAACCGTCTCACCCCGGTAATTGGTAACAGTTGTATTACCCAGTTCTTCCACGTTATTTCTGTCAATGTCAGTTAACTGTACCGTAATATCATATTCTTTACCCTTTTCCCTGTACTGGGTAGCCACCTCGCCGGCCATAGCCGCTCTGAGAGCCTGGGCTATTTCTCCGGCCGAAAGTCCGTAGAGGGCAGCCTTTTCCCTGTTCACCTTGACCTGAATTTCCGGCTGTCCATTTTCTTCCCAGGAGCTTTTTACTTCCAGGGTGCCCGGTGTCTTTTCCGTAATTTCTTTCATTTGGCCGGCCAGCTTGACCAGAGTATCTGAATCAGGGCCCGAAAGTTCAATAATAATGGGCGCTTCCATATAGGCCATGCCCGGCAGGGCAGCCTCGGCCACCTTCATTTCCACACCCGGGAACAGGTTGTCCCACTTTCTGACTTCATCTACAATCTGCCAGACCGTTTTGTCCCGTTTGTTTTTGGACACCAGATTCACATATATCTTGGCCCGGTGAGAAGCATTGCCGGGGGCAACAGCCCCTCCCCCCAAACCGACCATGGAAAAATAGGATTCCACCTCAGGTATTTTGGCCAGCCTGTCTTCAAATTCTTTTACAACCTGATCAGTCTTCTGTAACGGCGTACCCGGCGTCAGTTCCAATACAATGGAAAACTTGCTCTGGTCAGTATTGGAAATAAACTCTCCGCCTATGGCACCGGTAAAAAGCAGTGAAATACTGGCCGCAATGCCTGCAACTACTACCAGGAGAACCTTCAGCCTGTGCTGCAGAGACCATTTCAATAGACTCCGGTAAAAGCTGACCACCCGATGACCTAGGGCATTAGTTTTTACGCCGACCCAGGCCCACAACCTGTTTGTTCTTTTTTCCTCCTTATCGCCGCTGTGGTTCTTGTAAAATTTGGCTGCCAACATCGGTGTCAGGGTAAAGGAAACAAAAAGGGAAAACAGGGTTGCCACTACTACAGTCAAACCAAACTGGCGGAACATCTGACCCACCATACCGGTCATAAAAGCAATCGGGCCAAATACCACCACATCGGATAGAGTTATAGCAATAGCCGCCATGCCTATTTCTCCCCGGCCGTCTATTGCTGCCTGTTCAGCGCTTTTCCCCATCTGCAGGTGCCGGTGTATATTTTCCAGGACTACTATGGAATCATCAACCAGAATGCCCACACAAAGAGATAAACCCATCAATGACAGCATGTTGAAGGTGAAGCCGAAAAAGTACATCATCATAAAAGTGGCAATAATGGAAGTAGGAATGGCCAGCATGACAATTACCAGCGACCGCCATTCCCGCAGGAAGAACAACAGAACAATGCCCGTCATTACAACGCCTTCCACCAGGGTTCTCTTGGTATCGGCAAGAGAATTGGTGATAAAAGTTGAGGTATCGTCTGAGATAACGATTTTTATATCGCCGGGCACATCTTTTTTAATGCTTTCCAATTCCTTGCGGATACCTTCGGCGGTATCCACAATACTGGCATCACTCTGCTTCTGCACCAGAATAGCCACAGCCTCTTTTTTATTCAGCCGGCTTAAGCGTTCCATCTCTTTAAAAGTGTCAGACACCTTGGCAATATCCTTCAGCGGAATTGTTCCCCCTGTTGGCAGCGGAATCAACAGGTCCTCAATTTCTCTTAGCTCTGTAAACTCGCCCAACAACCTGATATTGTAGTTCCTGTCGGTTTGTTTGATTTTGCCACTGGGCACATTATGGTTTTCCAGGCTTAATCTCTGGATCACCTGGTTGACGGAAAGACCGTAGGCAGCTAACCTGTTCCGGTCAACCTCAACGAGGATTTCTCTTTCCTGCCCACCTACGATGTTTACTGTAGCTACACCGGGTACTGATTCCAACCGGTCTTTTATTTTATCCCTGGCAATCTCGTAAATTTCATTCAGCGACCGCTCCCCCGAAATAGCAATAGTTATGACAGGTTCGGCATTTAAATCAACCTTCTGCACGAGCGGCTTATCCATGTCTCTGGGCAGCTTAATCAAAACAGCATCTACAGCTTTTTGCGTATCACTGACCGCCACATCGGCATCGGTGCTCATGGTAAATTCCAGGACAGTAGTGGCCACACCCTCATTTATGTAAGAAGCAACTTTTTTTAAACCACTGATGGATGAAACCTGTTCCTCGATAGGGTCGACAACTTGGCTCTCCATTTCTTCAGTCCCGGCGCCGGGATAGATGGAGGTAATTGTAACAAAAGGCATATTAGCTTTGGGAAACAGGTCTGCCCCCAGCTTAGTATAGGAAAACAAACCCAGGACCACAAAAAACATGATGATCATAGTCATGGCCACAGGTTTTTTTATAGCCAGTTCCGTAACCTTCACTTAACTCCCCCCAAAAACGCTAAACTCCTCCCAAAAAGCTAAAAAAGTTAAAAAAACATATAATATAAAACTTCCAAATTACTTACGCTAACAACACCGTCGTTTCTCCCACATCCCTTAAAAAACAGATCAAGGACTTCCAAATATCTGTCTTTCAGCGGCTCCCCGTCAGATTCCGCCAGCCAGTGCAGAGTAGCCGAATACAGCGCTCCCAATAGCTGCCGGGCCATGGTTTGCGAAGAAAATCTATCCGATACATCACCTTTTTCCTGGCCCATTTTAAAGATATCCGTAAAACCTTCTTCCAGCCCGTCTTTTGGCACAGGTTCCCAATTAGGCCCATAATAAAAATTTCTTAAGTCGGAAATATATATTTCTGAAAGTTCCTTGTTTTCTTCATGCCAATGGGCTATAATTAACAAGACAAATTGAAAACGTTCGTATGTACTGGGTAATTCCATAACCCGCGGCCAATTCTTTTCCCGGTAATCTGCGACCACCCAACCGACATAAGCCCCGACAATGGCTTCTTTGGAAGGAAAATAATTATATAACGTCCCCAGAGCTACATCTGCTTCCTCAGAAATCCGGTTCATCGTAGTCTGTTCAAAACCACGTTTTTTGAAAAGCCTGATGGCCGTCTCCATAATTTTTAAACGAGTGGCTTCTTTTTTTCTCTCCCGTCTTGTCATTTCACACACTCATATCACCCTCCCACGCAATTTTAAATCACTGTCCCGTTTCTACCGGATTATTGTTAATACTTATAATTACTATATTTTTATGTAAATTATAATTTTGTAATCATTATAAATTTATTGCAATAATATTTTACTCCTTCCTTTTTCATACCGTCAATTGAAAAAATTCCTGTATTTTTGTAAAACAAAGCGCAAAAGAACATCCCATAACCGTAAGTAAATGGGCCCCGCTGTGAAAGCATAGGAAGCGGCAGACATATTCCTCCACAACGGCAACAAGTCAGCTTACCGGCTCCCGCATACGCGGATCGCCGATAAGTGGATATCAAACTCGTCGTTCCGGAACATATCTGCCACTCCCTGAACTTACGGTCAAAAGTAAAGCAACTGCCCCACTTCCTTATGGGACACTCCCGAAATTTTGGGTCATTGTTTCCTGTTCCTCAGCCCCTCAACCATTTTCCACCCGTGGTAGCCGGCCCCCAGATTTTTTATATTTTTAAACCCATGGTGTTCTAAAATTTTGTAAGCCAAATAGGATCGGTAACCTATCCCGCAGTACAGTATTTTTTCCTTCGTTTTATCGATTTCATGGAGGCGGTTTCTGAACTGGTCAACAGGAATGTTGACTGCCCCCGGAATGTGTCCCCTTGTATATTCATCCGGGGTCCGTACATCCAGAATCTGCACATCCCGGCCTTCCGCAAGCCGCTCAAGGACTTCCATGCCGGTAACAGTTTGCAGTTCACCCCTGGCCACATTTGCCGCTACGAACCCGGCCATGATGCACGGGTCTTTGGCAGAAGAAAAAGGTGGCGCATAAGCCAGATCCAGGTTTTCCAGGTCAAAAACAGTCATTTTCCCGTAAATGGCCGTCGCCAGTATATCGATTCTCTTGTCAATCCCCCTAGTACCAACTACCTGGCCGCCTAAAAGCCGGCCGGACAGTTTTTCCACTATCAGCTTCACTATCATGGGTTCCGCACCCGGATAATAACCGGCGTGGTCGGGCGATACCGTAAAGGTTGTGTAGTAGTCAAATCCCGCTTCCCTGGCTTCTTTTTCGTTGAGACCGGTGCGCGCCGCTGTCATAGGACCAACTTTAATTATGGAGGTATTGATGACTCCGCGAAATTCCATATTCCCGCCCACCATGTTGGCCCCGGCAACCCGCCCCTGCTTGTTAGCGGGACCGGCCAGCGGAACCCTGACCTTTTGCCCGGTGATGAAATGAGTAGACTCCACAATATCCCCGCCGGCATAAATATCCGGATCACTGGTCTGCATTCTGGAATTCACCAGGACTCCCCCGGTAACCCCCAGCTCCAGGCCGGCACCAACGACCAAATCAAGTTCCGGCTGTACACCGGCGGAAATAATAACCAAATCGACCGGTAAACTGGTACTGTCCATCAGCTCTACCGCCTCAACGGTTTTCGCCCCCAAAAACCTCCGGATACCTACATCCAACCTTACATTTGCTCCCATTCTGCGTAATTGCTGCGCCACCAGCCCTGCCATTTCAGGGTCCCATGGTGAAAGCAGTTGGTTGCCCTTTTCCACAATTGTAACCTGTATTCCTTTCTGCAAGAGCGCTTCTGCAGTTTCTATGCCAACAAAACCGCCCCCCATAATTACAGCATGTCTGACTCTTCCGCTGTCCACCAGAGTTTTTACTGCATCCACATCAGGAACAGTCCACAGGGAATGGATATTTTTCAAATCGGCTCCCTCCAGGGGAGGTCTTACAGGAATTCCTCCTGTGGCGATCATCAGTTTGGTATAACTTTCTTCAAACAGCTCCCCGCTCTTATGATTTATAACTTCTACGGTTTTACGGTCCCTGTTTATTTTCACAACTTCATGGTTAACAAAAACATCAATGTTAAAGCGCTCTTTGAAACGTTCCGGCGTGACAAGAAAAAGTTCATCGCGCTCTTTTATTTCGCCTCCCAGGTAATAGGGCAAGCCGCAGTTGGCAAAAGAAACATAAGGGCCCCGCTCGAAAATTATAATTTTACTAAACTCATCAGTCCTGCGGGCTTTTGCCGCAGCGCTTGCTCCAGCCGCAACACCGCCGATAACAACTACTTTTTCACTCAACTTGGACCCCCCAATGGTTTATAACTTTATTTCACTGGCATGTTGGTATTTCCTATCATAATCGGGCAATTGTATCTGCAATCACTTCAATTTATATGAAAAACAGGTGCAAAAACATTGTTTGCACCTTTTTAACAAGTCATCAGGGACCCGGCGTAGGTTGGGTCTGCGGTTGGGTCCCGGGCGCCTGCTGTTCATTACTTTCTTGGCCTTTATCTTTCTTTTCCTGCTCAGAGGACTTCCATTCCTCTTTTTGTTGCCGGTTCTTGTTTTGCCCCTGATCCTTTGCCGGCGCCTGCTTTCCGTTCTGTGAAATACCCTTATCGCTTAATCCGGAACGGTAGCCCGCCAAAGGATAATCCTTGATGCCAGAGACCCCGTTTTTCTCAACTGAATGGCAGGAAGCACAGCGTCCTTTGGCTTTTGTATAAAAAATCTCGCTCATCCAGTGGGCCCGGTGAATGCCTCGGTAAAACTTTTTGTACAGCTCATAATTTTTTTGTGCCTCGTGGCAGTTATAGCATGCGCTGACGGCTCCCTGCTTAACTTCCGGATGGCCCTCGATCCGCTGCACATAAACTGGCAGAGACCGGTCTACATCG
The DNA here is from genome assembly GCF_059412445.1 of Thermincola sp. GK-1. Taxonomy (NCBI): domain Bacteria; kingdom Bacillati; phylum Bacillota; class Clostridia; order Eubacteriales; family Thermincolaceae; genus Thermincola; species Thermincola sp. GK-1. The sequence goes on along the minus strand of NZ_JBSQAT010000008.1, from coordinate 119,073 downwards.
GCAGTTTTCTTATGGCAGGAAACGCACCCATTGGTATGCGGGTTGTCGGCAGCCTCGGCATATAAAGTGGAATAAGTTTTGGTGTTAGCCCGGTTTAAAAGTTTTTTCTGTTCTTTGTTGGCTGAACAGCCGGTCAAAAGGGCCGTAAAAATAAAAAATAAGGAAACCGCGAAAAATACCCGTCGATTCATATATAATACCTCCTCTGGGTTTTTTCTTAGTTTCCCCTCTTTTATGTACAAAATTCCTGTCTTGTTTAATTTGGTCCTGCAGATAACCAGCCAATGGTCGCCAGGTTACCTTCACCCCCCCAGGGTAATGTCCTGAATCTCGTACCAGCGCAGAGCATTATAAAAATGCTCAGGTTTAAAGTCCGGCCACAAATCGTCCACTATAAAAAAATCCGCATAAATGGTCTGCACGGGTAAAAAACCGCTTAACCGGCGCCTGCCCCCCCACCTGATTACAAGGTCAATGCGGGAAATGTCAGCGGAAGCCAGTGACTGGTGAAATACGTGCTTGGCAGCGGATTTCCGGGGCAAAGCCGCTTTCATGCCATGGTACAGGTCCCAATGCCACCCGTAATTGACCAGGAAATTTACCCGCATCCCTCCCTTGCCTATGTTTACGCGTTTTTTGGTAAAAGGAAGCAGTTCCCTTGGAAACGCAGGGGATTCGGTATTACCTACTACCAGTAAGGCAGCATCCTTTTCCAGCAATTTAAATACAGCATCAACACAGGCTTTTTGAAAAGCCCTTTTTTGCACAGCGGGACGTTTCGTATTATCGTGCGTAAAACCATAAAAGGTCATTTCTTCGATGCCTAATTCACTGGCCAGCTCATATAGATAAAAACCGGGAGCTATTCCCCAACTATAACCGGCTTCCTTGGGCAGGCCGTTTTTTTCTGCCCATCTCCTGTTACCGTCCGGAATTACCCCAATGTGTCTGGGCAGGCGTTTAAACACTGGTATGGTCATTATGTCACTCCTAATTAGATTTTTAAACAATAACTGGCTTTATTGTTTAGTTAGTGGACATTAAGCTTTTCATTTTGTTTATATTATTTTTTGCAGAAATCTATTCATTTATCCCAAGGCTCAAAAAAACAAAAGTTTCTATCGAAAACTCAAGGAAACTTTTGTTGATATCCGGAAATCATGCTTTGAGGTTATCCACAATTTTACCTCAAAGCAAAATTTTCTAAATATGAACACCGGAGAGCGCAGTTAAAAAGAAAACTGCGCTCTCTTTGTTTACTTCGATTCAGTTTTTTTGGTAAAGGTCAAAACGCCGTTTTCGGCCTGCAGGACAACGGTCTCTTTATCAGAAATTTCCCCTTTTACCAGCATACGGCTCAATGGCGTTTCCACTTCCTGCTGAATTAGGCGTTTTAACGGCCTGGCTCCGTAAGAAGGTTCATAACCCTTATCTGCCAGGTAAGTAAGGGCATTTTCCGTCCATTCCAGTTTAACGCCGGCGCCTGCATAGACACGCGCCGCTAACTTTTCCATCAGCAGGCGGGCAATCTCTTTCACCTGCTCCTGTTTTAAAGCATGGAAGACAACGATTTCATCAACCCGGTTCAGGAATTCGGGGCGGAAGTACTGTCGCAATATACCCAGCACACTTTCCTTCATCTGTTCGTAATCGCCGCCACGCTCCCGTTGTGCGAGAATCTCCTGGCTGCCCAGGTTAGAGGTCATGATTACCACGGTGTTCTGGAAATTTACCGTCCGCCCCTGGCCGTCGGTCAGGCGCCCGTCGTCCAGTAATTGTAGCAACACGTTGAAAACATCGTTATGAGCCTTTTCAATTTCGTCAAGTAAAACGACAGCATAAGGCTTGCGCCGGACAGCCTCAGTAAGCTGCCCGCCTTCTTCGTAACCGACATAACCGGGCGGGGCGCCGATTAACCTGGCCACCGTGTGTTTCTCCAGGTACTCAGACATATCAAGCCGGATCATGTTGCGTTCATCATCGAAAAGGGCCTGAGCCAGGGCCCGTGCCAATTCCGTCTTGCCCACTCCCGTCGGGCCGAGGAAAATGAAACTGCCGATCGGTCGGTTAGGGTCCTTAATACCGGCCCGGGCACGTAAGACAGCATCTGCCACGGCCCGGACAGCTTCATCCTGTCCGACAACCCGTTTGTGCAGTTCCTCGTCAAGGTGAATGAGTTTTTCTTTTTCCCCGGCCATCAGCCTGCTTACCGGTATACCGGTCCAACGGCTGACCACACGGGCAATATCTTCCTCGTCCACCTCTTCCTTCAACAGCATACCATGTTTCTGCTTACCGGCCAGGGTTTCCTCTTCTTCTTTTAACTGGCGTTCCAGGTTGGCCAATTTGCCGTATCTTAATTCAGCCAGCCGGTTCAGGTCGTATTCTCTTTCTGCCCGCTCAATTTCCTGTCTGGTTTCCTCTATTTCTTTCTTAATCTCCCGCAACCGGCTGATGGCCTGTTTTTCCACCTCCCACTGGGCCTTCATGGCATCGGCCTCACTGCGCAGTTCGGCCAGCTGGCTTCTTAACTTTTCCAATCTTTCCTGGGACGCTTCGTCTTTTTCCTTGCTCAGAGCCGCTTCTTCGATTTCCATCTGCATGATACGGCGGGTTATTTCATCCAGTTCAGTGGGCAAACTGTCGATTTCCGTTCTGATCCGGGCTGCCGCCTCATCCATTAAGTCTATGGCTTTGTCAGGCAGGAACCGGTCTGAAATATACCGGTCAGACAGGACTGCCGCCGCTACAATGGCGCTGTCTTTGATGCGTACCCCGTGGTGTACTTCATAGCGCTCCTTAAGACCCCGCAAAATGGAAATGGTATCTTCCACGGAAGGCGGGTTGACCAGTACCGGCTGAAAACGCCTTTCCAGGGCTGCGTCTTTTTCTACATGTTTCCTGTATTCGTCCAGAGTAGTGGCGCCAATGGTCCGTAGTTCACCGCGGGCCAGCATGGGTTTTAAGAGGTTCCCGGCATCAACGGCTCCTTCGGCTGCCCCGGCCCCTACAACGGTATGTAATTCGTCTATAAATAAGATGATTTTACCGTTGGATTCCTGTACTTCCTTAAGCACTGCCTTTAAACGCTCTTCAAATTCTCCTCGGTACTTGGCCCCGGCAATCAGGGCGCCCATATCCAGGCCAATCAAAACTTTATCCTTTAAACCTTCGGGTACGTCCCCGGCCACTATACGGCGGGCCAGCCCCTCGACGATGGCCGTTTTACCAACGCCCGGTTCTCCTATCAGGACAGGATTGTTTTTCGTCCGCCGCGAGAGAATTTCAATAACCCGACGGATCTCTTCATCTCTACCTATGACAGGGTCCAATTTGCCCTGCCGCGCCAGCTTGGTCAAATCCCGGCCGTATTTTTCCAGGGCTTCGTAGGTTTCTTCGGGATTTTCTCCCGTCACTCGCTGATTACCCCGTATGGAGCGCAGGGAATGCAATAGGTTTTCCCTCGTTAATCCATTCCGCCGCAGCACTTCTTTAAGCTCAGGTTCACCGTCTTCCAACAGGGCCAGCAAAAGGTGTTCAACACTGACATAATCGTCTTTCATATCCCGTGCTTCCTGCTCAGCCCGGGCAAGGGTGCGGGTGAAACCGGATCCGGCATATAAAGAACCTTCATAGCCTGTAACCACCGGTATTTTTTTTAGCAGTCCCTCAACACCGGCAGCCAACGCCCCTACGTTTACTCCCGCATGTTCGAGGAACCTGGGCGCCATACCTCCTTCCTGGGTAAGCAGGACGGCCAGCAGGTGCTTGCCCGTTACTTCCTGGTGATGCCTTTGAGCCGCCAATTGCTGGGCTCCCGCTAAAGCTTCTCTCGATTTTTGCGTGTAGCGATGCAAATCCATAGATTATCCCGGAGGACCATGCGGTCTCCCGGGTATTCACCTCCTTTTCAGTCGTTCTATTTCATCCTGCAGCTCTTCAACCTGCTCCAGCAAATCAAGTATAATTGCCGCTCCCGGCAGGTTGACACCGAGGTCCCGGCGCAGTCGCAGTATTTTATGCGCGCGCATTACCTGGCAGGCCGGTATCTGGCCCCGGCGCACCTCAACTATACCTAACTCGGCCAATTTGTACATGATTTCAGGATGTATATCGAGCTCAGCGATATCTATCCAGGTATCTTCATCATCAACAGACAGGGTGTGGCGGAAAATCCGAATGTAAAACTTATCCATTGATTGACACCCCTTCCCTCAGGGCGGCTAACTGCCGGTAAAGCTGCTCTTCTTGCGGAGTAAGCCGGTCCGGTATGTCTATTCTTATGCGTACATACTCATCTCCGCGTCCTTCCCCGGCAGGCAGGCCTTTTCCGCGCAAACGCAGTTTATGCCCGGTTCTGGTACCGGGAGGAACTTTAACGCTAACCAGGCCGTCCAGGGTAGGAACTTTTACTTGGGCGCCCAATACTGCCTGTTCAGGACGCAAAGTCACTTCTGTTTCAATGTCGCTGCCGTTAACTGTAAACCTGGGGTGAGGAAGAAGCCGTATTTTCAGGTACAAATCACCTCTGCCACCGCCATTAAGGCCTTCACCGCCCTGCCCCTTCAGCCTGATGCGGCTGCCGTCTTTCACCCCGGGCGGGATCTTTACCGCCAGGGTCCTGGTCGTGTTGGTCACCCCTACGCCGCCGCAACGGTTGCAAAAGGAATCAAAGGCAACCCCCGTCCCCCCGCAGGCAGGACAAATTTCACCGGTTGATAGCTGGATAGTCTTTTCCCCACCCCGGTAAGCTTCTTCCAGGGTAAGCTCCAACTCACTTTCCACGTCCTGTCCCCGGACAGGCCCACGGCGGGCAGCCCGGGCCCGTTTAAAGGGCGCTCCGCCGCCGAAGAGCATTTCAAAGAAATCGCTGAAACCGCTGACATCATCCGTACTGTAAAAGTGGAAGCCCTCCATGTCAGGCGGCGGGCGGAAATCCTGTCCGTCCTGCCAATTGGCCCCCAACCGGTCATACTTGGCCCTCTTTTCCGGGTCTTTTAATACTTCGTAAGCTTCATTTATCTGCTTAAATTTCTCCTCTGCCTCGGCTTTATCTTTACCCGTATGTAAATCGGGGTGCCATTTCCGCGCCAGCTTTCGGTAAGCGGCCTTTATTTCCCTGTCGGTGGCATCACGGCTGACGCCCAGTATTTTGTAGTAGTCCTGATAAGAAACACCCATATAAGCTTTCACCTACCTTTTTTTAAGGCCTTCCGGGTCCGATAGGAATAAGGGCTATAACCTCCCGTCCCCCGGTTCAGGAATTGCTATAGTTATTTTTCTTCAAATTCAACATCCACTACATCATCTCCACCGGGTTTCCGGTCACCGCAAGTTCCAGCGCCGCATCCGGCCGCTGTAGCGCCTGCTCCATAGGCGGCCTGGGCCAGGCCTGTAGCTGCTTGCCGAAGTTCGTTCATCAATCGACGAATACTTTCTATCGGAGCATTTTCCCTGGTAGCAGTTCTAATACTACTGATCAATTCTTCAATACGCGCTTTGTCTGCTAAAGGCGCTTTATCGCCCAATTCTTTAAGCTGCCGGTCTACCTGGTAAGCCAGAGCATCAGCCTCGTTTCTGGTCTCTGCCTCCTGCTTCCGTTTCCTGTCTTCCGCAGCATGTAATTCTGCCTCCCGGATCATCCGGTCAATTTCGCTCTGCTCGAGGCTGGTGGACCCGTTAATAGTTATAGTTTGTTCTTTTCCCGTCGTTTTATCACGGGCGCTTACTTTTAGAATGCCATTGGCATCAATGTCGAAGGTTACCTCAATCTGTGGGATTCCCCGTGGCGCGGGCGGAATTCCGTCCAGTTTAAACTGCCCTAAAGACCTGTTGTCGCGGGCCATTTCCCTTTCACCCTGCAGGACATGAATGTCCACAGAAGTCTGGTTATCCTCAGCAGTACTAAAAATCTCGCTGCGGCGCACAGGAATAGTGGTATTACGTTCAATGAGCCTGGTCATTACGCCGCCCATTGTCTCTACCCCAAGGGAAAGAGGAGTCACGTCCAGCAGCAGCACATCTTTTACTTCTCCTGCCAGGACACCGGCCTGAATGGCAGCGCCGCATGCAACCACCTCATCGGGATTAACGCTCTGGTTCGGGTCCTTGCCGCCCGACAACTCACGCACCAATTTTTGTACAGCAGGTATCCTGGTAGAACCGCCAACCAGTATCACTTCATCAATGTCTTTTTCCGTCAGCTTCGCATCGTTTAAAGCCGCTTTTACCGGGCCGCGGCAACGTTCAACCAGGTCATGGGTCAGTTCATCAAATTTTGCCCTGGTGAGCTTTAAGTCCAGGTGTTTGGGCCCGGAAGCATCGGCGGTAATAAAAGGTAGATTGATGTGGGTCTCCGTTGTAGCCGAAAGCTCAATTTTAGCCTTTTCTGCCGCTTCCGTCAGCCGCTGCAAGGCCTGCTTGTCTTTGCGCAGGTCGATACCGTAATCCTTTTTGAATTCCTCCGCCATCCAATCCACTATGGCCTTGTCAAAGTTATCACCGCCCAGGTGGGTATCCCCGTTGGTGGCTTTTACCTCAAACACACCATCGCCAACCTCCAGGATGGAAACGTCAAAGGTTCCACCGCCCAGGTCAAAGACCATAATGGTCTTATTTTCTTTTTTGTCCAATCCGTAAGCCAAGGCCGCAGCCGTAGGCTCGTTGATAATTCGCAATACGTTCAGACCCGCAATTTTGCCGGCATCCTTAGTGGCCTGCCGCTGGGCATCATTGAAGTATGCAGGTACGGTAATGACGGCGTCCGTTACCTTTTCCCCGAGGTAGCTGGATGCGTCATCGACCAGTTTGCGGAGCACTGCCGCAGATACTTCTTCCGGCGCGTACGTCTTGCCCCTGATGTCAAACCTCACGGCATCGTTGGGACCGGCTACCACTTTATAAGGGACCATCTCCCTTTCGCCGGATACCTCAGAATAGCGACGGCCAATAAAACGTTTTACAGAGTAAAGAGTATTTTCAGGATTTAATACGGCCTGGCGACGGGCCAACTGGCCAACCAGCCTTTCGCCGTCTTGCTTAAAGGCAACAACGGAAGGGGTAGTCCTGGCCCCCTCGGCATTGGCAATAACTGTGGGTTTGCCCCCTTCAATCACGGCTACCACCGAGTTGGTGGTCCCTAAGTCTATACCAACAGCTTTACCCATACAAAAACCTCCTTTTTTAAACAAAATTTTAAACTTGAGTGGGTCAAATTATAAGCTTTTTCCGGTAAAACGTTAAATTTTATGTACAAGCTGATGATTTAAAGCCCCGACCCTCACCTGACCTTTATTGACTTTGACCTTTCTTGACTTTTATTATCCGGTAATATTGCTTTGATTGCAACTTCGCTGGTAAACGGTTTTGCGGCCAAATTTTGCCTTTTGACCTTATTTGACCTTGTTGGATTTTTCTGTCATCTTCTTACGTTTCTTTTCTTGTTATTTCATACATTACTCATATCTCATATAATTTTGATGAATTTATCCATAAATAAAAAGGAGCTATCCTTAAGTCATTTGAGGATAGCCCCTTGGCTGCCTACTTTAAAAATCCTTGGAGAATTGTTTCTTCAGCTTCCGCTTCCGTTAGTCCCAGCGACATAAGCTTGATTAACTGCTCGCCCGCTATTTTTCCGATAGCCGCTTCATGTACCAACCGGGCGTCAGGATGATTGGCTGCTATTTCAGGCACAGACCGGACGTGGGCCTGGTGCATGATAATCGAGTCGCACTGTACGTGAGCGCGGCACCTGTTAAACCCTACCACTCGCGGGTAGAAAATCTGCCTGGAATTGTCCTGAGCTACTGAACGGGATATGACCTGGGTAGATGCATCCTGGCCAATAAGTTCTACCAGTATATTGGATTCGGCAAACTGCTGCCCGTGGGTAAGCATGCGTTCTGTGACCAAAAGGTGCGCATCTTTATGAAGCCTGGCTTTAGTCTCTCTCCTGGTGCTGTCAACACCCCTGATCTGCACCAGTTCCAACTCGGCATAGCCACCCTCTTCAATTTCAATAATGGTTACCGGATTGAGGATTTTTTCCCCTTTGCCCTCACCCTCACCATAGTGCTTTTCTATGTAACGCATCCGGGCACCCTTGCGGATGATAAAGTCGTGAATGCCGTTATGTTCAGCCTTACTTTCGCCCGGGTTATGAATGCCGCAGCCGGCCACTACTACCACATCGGCTCCTTCACCAATGTCAAAGGTATTATATACCACATCTTCCAGTCCTTCACTGGTAATGATAACAGGAATATGCACACTTTCCCCCCTGGTTCCCGGTTTGACAATGATATCAATCCCCGGCTTGTCCTCTTTCGGTCTGATTTCTATATTGGCCGTGCTGTTGCGGCTGATACCCGTACCATTTTTTCGGATGTTGTAAGCGCCCTGGGGTATAGAATGCAAATCGGCTATTGTCTTCAATAAGTGGCTATCTAATGCATTCATCGACGTTCTCATCCCTTTCGGTACAGTCTCTGAAGTAAGTGAATCCAATATCATTCATCATGAGCGGCCAGAGTTCATCCTTGCTGCCCTTTTCTTTCACGGTCCCGTCGGCAATCAGGATAATCTCATCGGCCAGGCTTAGAATCCGTTCCTGGTGCGAAATAATTACCAGGGTGGTATCATACTTGGTATGCACGTTTTTAAAGGTCTCCGTCAACTTACTAAAACTCCACAAATCAATACCAGCTTCCGGCTCATCGTATACTGCCACTTTCAAATTCCTCGCCAGCAGGGTGGCAATTTCGATGCGTTTTAATTCACCCCCCGACAGACTGGCATCCATTTCCCTGTCCACATAGTCGTGAGCGCAAAGTCCCACATCAGCCAGGTAACTGCAACCTTTTATGTCCCTGCCGGCTGCTATCTGCAGCAATTCCCCTACAGTAATACCCTTAAAGCGGGGCGGCTGTTGGAAAGCGTAACCGATACCGAGCCTGGCCCGCTCATAAATACTCAAGTCTGTTATATCCTGGCCATTGAAAAGGATTTTCCCCGATGTGGGCCTGTATATCCCCATGATGGCCTTGGCCAGGGAGGACTTACCCCCACCGTTCGGACCGGTAAAAACATAAAGGCGGTTATCTTCCAGGGTCAGGTTAATGTCTTTGAGAATCTGAACCTGTCCCTTATCCCCCTCTACTGTTAACGATAAGTTCTTTATTTCCAGCACCAATATTCCCTCCTGACGGATTCCTGGTTTAAATCCAAAAACTACAGGGGTATTTTTCTTTGTCCACCCACATTTATCCTCCTGCCGGGATAAAAAAGTACAAATAATTTTGGGCAGGATTCTACAATAATTGGATCCGGCTATTGATTAAGAGCTTAGAAAAAGCCGGCTATTTTATAGCCGGCGCTACATCTTTCCTAAATATAAAGCGCTACATCTTTCCCGAATATAAGATCGAAATCAACAGCCAGGTCCCCATCACAGCCGCGCCAAGAAAGCCTACCAGGCCGAATACCGAAATGCCATAAATCTTTGGCCCCACATTGGCATTAATTACAATCGAGGAACCTATCACCAGGGATGAAAGCACAAGGCCAAAAACCAGCCGGTTCACCATTTTATTTAATTTATTCAGCGCTTCATCCAGGTTGGTATGTTCCATCTGCACCCGAATTTTCCCCGCCAGGGCGCCGTTGATAAGCTCAAGGAGCCTAACAGGAAGTTTAGCCCCTAATTTGGTCAGGGTATAGAAATTTTCTAACTGCCGGGTCAGGTCCTGCTTTATATTCCGCTTGCTTAAAATATAACGTCTGGCGTAAGGCAAGGCCAAATCCATAATATTGATTTCGGGCGCCAGCCTGGCCACCAGCCCCTCAATGGTCACCAGCCCCTTGGCCATCATCACCAGGTCCGCAGGTATGGCAATATTGTTTTTCCGGCAGGCCTTAAAAATCTCTTCCATCATCTGCGGCACATCTATTTCATGTAGAGAAGTTACAATGTAATTATTGTATATCTGTTCTATGTCTGAATATAATTTGCGGGTATCGATGGATCCTTTTTTTATGCCAATGCGTAGAACGTCCTTCTGCATGGCCTCCACATTGCCTGTGGCTATACCGTAAATCAAGGAATTGAATTTTTCAAGCAAACTCTTGTCCAGAACGCCCATCATGCCAAAATCCAGATAGACAATTTTACCTTCCCTGACCAGGATATTGCCGGGATGGGGATCGGCGTGGAAAAAACCGTCTTCAAAAATCTGTTTTAGATAATTATCGGCCAGTTTTACGGCCACATCACGTAAATCATAACCCTCTGCCGCAAGCTGTTCCAGATGGGCAATGGGGATACCTTCCACCCGTTCCATAACAAGGACTTCCCGGGTAGTATATTCTTCAAAAACCCTCGGGCAGGTGATATAAGCCACATCCCGGTTATACTCGTAGAATTTTTTAATGTTGCGCGCTTCCTGCTGAAAGTCCAGCTCTTTATTTGCCGCCCGCCAAAGTTCGCCGGCGGCTTCGTCCAAATCCAGCACCTCTGCCTGTGGAGCATACTTTATAAAGCGGGTTATCCGTCGGAGCAGGGCAATGTCTTTCAGCATTGTCTCCCTTGCCCCCGGGCGCTGAATCTTGACCACCACCCGGTCCCCGTTTTTCAGGACCGCCGGGTGAACAACGGCAAGCGAGGCACAGGCAATAGGTTCTTCTGCAAAAGACAGAAACAGTTCTTCTATAGGCCTTTTTAATTCGTGTTCGATTATTTCTCTGATAACTTCGTAACGTTCAGGTTTTACGTCATCCTGCAGTTTTTGAAACTCTTTGATGTAGGCCTGGGGTATAATATCGGGACGCATGGACAGCATCTGCCCGATTTTAATAAAGGTTGGCCCCAGTTCCTCCAGCGCCAGCCTTACCTGCACAGGATTTGCAATCCCATTTTTCAAACCGTGTTTTAAAAAAACCGAAACAATCTCTTTCAGCCTCTGTTTTTCACTTTTCAATTGACCGGCTCTTTGATCATTAGTATCCATAGCGCTCGTTTACTTATTTTCCAGGTTCTTAATCATTTCTTTCAGCTCGGCAAGTTCCTTTTCCACCCCGGCTTTGAATTCCGCAAATTCTTTTTTCGACACCAGGTTTAAACCCGCCAACAGCTCGCTGTAAGCCTCGGAACCGGCAGCAGCAGTTTTGCTTAGTTTCTTTTTCAGTTCAGCATTTAATTCTTTGCCCTGTTCTATGGAAATTTCCCCTTTTTTCACCAGTTCCTCTATAACGGCAGCGCCTTTTTCATATCCGTAGGCAATAGTACCGATACCGGCCAGCAACAGGTTTTTTAGAGTTTTTTCCATGGTCATACCCCCTGAAATAAAATTTGCAATCCTTAACTTGATAATAACAAAAATACCAATATACAGCAAGCTTCAGGCAAAGCTGCCATAAAAGCTTCCTTAATAGCCTTCCCCACCGGGCCAGACATTATTTCGCCACTAATGCCATTACAAACATGCCGGTAACGAGGGTCCAGACCATATTCCGCGTTTTTATAGCTATCAGAAAAGCAGGAATTGATGTAATGAGGAAATCGTTATGTAAGGAAACGTTCATCTGTCCATCGGGCATGACAACAGAGGGTACAATTATAGCCGCTAATACAGCCGCCGGAATAAATCCCAACCAGTCAATGACCGGCTGCGGAATTTTCAGTTTGCTGAGGATGACCATGGGCAGCAGGCGGGGTAGATAATTTACTACCCACATCCCCAGTATTAAAAGGTAGATTTTTGCCTGTCCCGACATAAAACCACCCCTATCGCCGCCGCTATAACCGTGGCAATAATAATATTGACACTGCTGTCAGTAAACAATGCTATAGTTAAAGATAACAACCCGGATATTACGGCTACCCATAAATTTATTCTGTTTTTCACCTGCATCACCAGCAGGGCAATAAACATAGCCGGCAGGGCAAAATTAACACCGAACCGGTCCATATCTGGTATGATGTTCCCCAACGCAGCCCCGATTGCCGAGTTGGTTATCCAGGACAGGTGCGAAAAAAAGTTGACTCCGAGCATAAAATCACGGTCAGCTTCCTGTTTATCAAACTGGGCCATATTCAATGTAAAGGTTTCGTCAGTGATGCCAAAAGCCAGAATGGACTGGACCCAGGTAGGCATTTTTTTCATATAAGGGGCCATAGAAGCGCTAAAGAGTAAGTAACGCAGGTTTACAAGAAAGTTGGTCAGCAAAATAGCTGGAATGCTTGCTCCGGCCCCCAGCATTCCCACGGCAATAAACTGCCCCGAGCCGGTAAAAGATGTCAGTGACATTAATGTCGTCTGCAAAACATCGAGCCCTTTTTCCCGGGCTATAACACCAAAGGCAATCCCCAAAGGCGTATATCCAAGCATAATCGGTAAGGCCTTTTTACCTCCGGCCAAAAAAGTTGCTCTACTCATTGCTTTTTCTCATCTCCGGATTTTGCGTAATACAATTTTGCATAATATAATAGATATCTTAACACATCCTTTATTTCGGTTCAATGTCAATATTGTTAAGTCTTTTAGATTTCGATTCCATCAAAGAATTCAGGCGCTTTAACCCATATATAATTTTTTCTATTTCTTCTCTGTCCACCCCTTCCAGCAAGCCGGCCAGGTAATTATGCTTGATCATATTCATAGATTCCTTTATTTCCAGCATCCTGGGTGTAAGGGATATCTTGACTGTTCTTCGGTCGCCGGTATCTCGCAACCTGGTCACTGCGCCCTGCTGTTCCAGCCTGTCCACTATACCGGATACAGTGCTTTTGGCCAGGCCCATCCGCTCGCTCAGTTCCTTCAGGGTGATCTCGGGGTAATTATACAGTTCCTGCATCAACATTAGCTGGGGCACGGTAAAGCCATAGTCGCTGATCTGTTCCAGCATCTGGCAGCGAAAATTCTTTAACAGGCTTCTGAACAGACTCTTAATTTCCTCAGCATAATCTCTGATTTTGTCTTCCATTTGCCGTACACCACCTATTCAAACATTACCAGGTGTTCGTCCTTCTGTTTGCTGCTTTTTTTGCCGCGCATCAGCAGGGCCAGCGGGATAGTAACCAATATAATCAGAACTGTCACAAACAGGGTATCGTTGATTGCCTGCACAGCAGCCTCTTTTGCTACCAAACCGAATACGGTACTTACAGATATACCCTGGGCTTCTCCGGCAGGCACACCCTGTTGACTTAACCATCCCTGTATACGGCCAAATAACTCCACGCTGTTAGCGTCAAAGTACGATACTTGTTCCGCCAATCTGATGTAATTAACAGCCTGCCGGTTTGTCATGATGGTTGTCAGAATGGTTATGCCCACAGAACCGGCCACCTGCCGTATAACATTTTGCAGGGCCGATGCCCGGGCCACCAAATGCGAAGGGACCGAGTTCATCCCCGCTGTTGTAATAGGCATCATGGCCAGGCCCAGCCCCACTCCCCGCACGGCCATCAGCCACATAACCATATGAGAATTTGTATCCAGGGTAAGCCGGGACAATTGATAAGTGGACAGCATCAAAATTAGCAGGCCGGGAATAACCACAGGTTTGGCCCCAAACTTGTCAAAGAGTTTTCCCCCGACCGGCATCATTATTCCTGTGGCTACAGCCCCCGGAAACATGATCAAGCCTGTCTGCATAGCAGAATAACCCTGCAGGTTCTGAAAAAACAGGGGCAATAAAAAAACTCCGCCAAAAAGGGCAATGTTGGTAATACTCGATATGATAATGCTCAGCGTATAAGGCCATATCTTTAAAACCCGCAGGTCCAGCAGGGGATCGTCGCGGGTTAGCTCATTGGCCGCAAAGAGCATCAGGCTGAAAATACCCAGTACCAGCAGAAAAACGTTTTTAAATTCGTTCCAGTCTATGGTTGAACCTTCACCAAGCACATATAGTATACTCACTAAGCCAACAGTAGATGATACAAACCCCAGGTAATCAAATCCCCTGGAAAGTTTGCGTGGCGATTCCTTAAGCAACAGGCCCGCCAGGATTACGCCAATAATACCCACGGGAATGTTAATGGTAAAAATCAGGCGCCAATTCAAATGCTCTACTATATACCCGCTCAGCGTAGGGCCGATAGCCGGGGCAGCCATGGCTGCTATACCCCAGATGCCCAAAGCCATACCCCGTTCTTTGGCAGGAATAACCTGGTAGATGATAGACATACTTATGGGCATGATCATGCCACCGCCCAAAGCCTGGATAATCCGCGCGACAATCATGGCCGAATTGCTCCAGGCAAAACCGCACAGAGCCGAACCGACGGTAAAGGCGCCCAGGGCCCAAATATACATTTTCTTGGTCCCGAAGGTATCACTCAGGTACCCGGTAAGCGGGATAACCGGCCCCATAGTTAACATATAAGCGGTGATGACCCACTGTATCTGGTCGGTGGAGACCCCGAAAACATTCATCATCTTGGGAATGGCAATATTGACGATACTGGTGTCAAGGATGGCCATAAAAGTACCGACGACAACAACGATGAGAGCCAGCCATTTATAAAGATTATCCTGATGACCGGCATTCGTACGACCGGCTGCAGCTTTCATACATCCACCCCTACCTAACCCGGATTTTCACAACGGCGCTGGTTCCCGGTTTAAGGGTTACATCATGCTGATCAAGCTGAATTTTCACCGGGACCTTTTGTACCACTTTAGTAAAATTACCTCCTGTGGACGACGGAAGGAGGGAAAAAGTCGCCGTTGTGGCCTGTCCTATTGAAACAACCCGGCCCGTAAAATTCCGGTCTCCGTATTCATCAATTTTGATGTCCGCCTTTTGCCCTTCTTTTATCCGGGCCACCTTTGTCTCATCTATATTGGCGCTAATATAAAGTTTAGCCGGGTCTGCCAGCATGGCTAACATCTGTCCCGGAGCCACCACCTCACCGACAGTCCCCTGTTTTTTCAGCACAATGCCGGTAATGGGAGCTCTGATGTTCGCCATTTCCAGGTTGGCATCAGGCAGGTTGGTAGCCTCCTGCTGTCCCAAAATCTGGTCCTTATGTACCATCTGGCCCTCTTCTATATTAAACTCCTTTAATTTGGCCGCTATTTGGGGGCTGACCCGCACCAGATCGCCGGTAACCCTGGCATCCTCCGTGGTGACATAATAAGTGTTTTCATACCAGTAATATCCGCCCACTCCGGCCATCGCCGCCAACATCAAGATCAAGACTGAAAAAATAATAACTTTCCTTTTCCTGTTCATCCAATCTCTCCCCTCTTCCCTTTCCATTCCAATTATTGTTCATATTTGTTAGCATGCTTATTGTTCTTATGCGAACAATTATAACATAAAAAAAATCATTTTAAAATAACATTGCCCGCATCATCCGGGCATTGACAACGCATAATATTCAAGCATCTCGCCATTTTTTATTCCCGGCATAATAATAAGACCTCTAATTCTTAGAGATCTTTAACAGGACATTTTATCTTTTTATAAATTTTCATAAAATCTTCGGAACTAACAATTTTAACTCTAAATCCTTCCACTGAATGCAAACCACTTTTGAAATCATCTGTTATTAGATAGTCCGCGTTCCCTTCGAGGGCACACTTTAAAAACATTTCATCATATTTATCGTTTAACTTTGGACATTCAGTATCAATTGTGTTAACTGAGTCAGCTTCATAGAATACCTCGCTCAGCAAAAAAAGAAGTCGCAGCCGAGAACGTTTACTACTCATATTTCTAACACTGAATTTTTTGACTATATAAAAAAGCTCGCCAATTGTTTCTTGAGAGAATAGAAGCTTTATTTTATTATTATCAACCAAGCTTAGTATTTCATTACAAACCTCATCACCGTCGAACCATGACTTAACGAAAATATTAGTATCAATTACAACTCTAGGTTTGTTTCTCATACCTTTTGATACCAAGAGATTTCCTCGCTTCGTTTGAAGTCAGTCCTTTTTGTTTCATTGAATTTTGAATGAGTTGCCTCATGTTAGCCATGGCAAACAGTTTGCTTGGTTCCTTTTCTTTAAGTAAAGTATTCATTCTTATACCTCCTTTTGAGGTAAATTTCCGATTAAGAGTACTTCTTCTTTGTCTAACCATATTATACCATCTCCAAATAAACTCTTCAATTCAATACATAGTATTCGCCAATAAAATTAAAATGCCAATTGTTGTCATGATTTTGGTAACTTGATCTTCTTTTCAATGTTATTAAGTAATATTGCCAGTTGTTTTTTTATTTTTTCCAAATTCTCAGTCTCGGACAACATTTTGGCTGCGCTTTGAATATACTTTTCTTCAACCAATTCCCCATTACAGTTCTCAATCAGTTTTTCTATGCTTGCCTTTGAAGTTTCCAGGTGAAACTGTAACCCCAGAACCCTGCCTTTATATTCAAAAGCCTGGTTCTGACAGGCCGCACTTTCTGCAAGCCTGACTGCTCCCGGCGGAATGGTAAAGGTATCCCCATGCCAGTGAAAAGCGACAAACTCGTCGCTAAGGCCGTCAAATAACCCGGAATTGCTTGCTTCGGGGATTTTTCTTACCGGAAACCAACCTATCTCCTTGTACTCGTTCCGAATTACTTTTCCCCCCAAAACATCAGCTATCAATTGTGCTCCAAGGCATATACCCATCACAAATTTGCCGGCATTAATGGCATTTCTTATAAACTCTTTTTCATTAATTAACCAGGGATATTCAACTTCTTCATAAATGTTCATCGGTCCACCCATCACGATTAGCCATTCAAACCGGTCAAGGGCCGGTAAAGTTTCGTCCATATACAATCTTGTTACCGATACTTCATGGCCTTTTTCTCCAGCCCACACTTCAATATTGGCTAAATCCTCAAAGGGCACGTGCTGCAAGTAATGTATTCTCATGCTTATTCCCCCTCATTGTCTGATTATAACATAAATTCCTTTCCCACCATACCGATACTTTGCAAAGGGGAGGCTTTTTCCTCCGGCTTTTTGGAGGGTCCCCGTCTATCAAGCTAACCTCAAAATTTGCTTGCTAGCTGAAGGTTACCGCTGTAATGGTGAAACAATGAGTAAAACGGTTTCCGCCCATAGCTTCGGAGCAAAGGTTGATTCACCATTACAGTTTTAATAGAAACTGCCAAAGCTAAATGTATAATTATTTTAAAGGTTTTTTGGTTCTGATAACGAATAAAGAATATAATTTTGTTTGTTTACGGGAGGTTGAGGATTAATGTTATATACTCCGCAAAAGGAATTGTTCAACAGAATTACCAAGCTGCAAACTCTACTAAGAGAAAAAGACATTGACGGTGCCTTGATCGTTAAATCCACAAATTTATTCTATTTTTCCGGCACAGCCCAAAATGCGTACCTGTTCGTTCCTGCTGAAGGAGCACCGGTATTATTGGTTAAAAAAAGCTTCAGCAGGGCTAAAAAAGAATCGGCCCTGGAAAATATCATGCAGTTGGTCAGCCTGAAAAAAATACCCGCCCAACTGGCCGAGCTGGGCTGCAAATCCCCGGCCACCCTGGGCCTCGAGATGGATAGCTTGCCCGCCAGCACTTATTTATTTTTCCAGCAAATATTCCCCGGTGTACGGTTTACAAACGTCTCCGGTCTGATCAGGGAGATAAGGCAAATAAAATCGGAATATGAAATTAATTTACTGCGTACTTCAGCAAGCAATATGGACAAGAT
The DNA here is from genome assembly GCF_059412445.1 of Thermincola sp. GK-1. Classification (NCBI taxonomy): domain Bacteria; kingdom Bacillati; phylum Bacillota; class Clostridia; order Eubacteriales; family Thermincolaceae; genus Thermincola; species Thermincola sp. GK-1. Next base: position 101,392 of record NZ_JBSQAT010000008.1, on the reverse strand, counting down.
ATACAGGCAGATTCCCGGGTTAATAAAGGAAGGCATGGCAGAAATAGAACTGGCCGCCCAAATTGAAGGCATGGCAAGAACTGCCGGACATATGGGGTACATCAGCATGCACGCTTTTAACCAAAGCCCTTATTTCGGCCACCTGTTGTCAGGAGAATCGGGCGCGGTACCGTCAGCCTTTGACGGGCCTACAGGAGGCCCCGGGCTGACTCCCGCCCATCCCCAGGGGGCCGGGTGGAAAAAGATTAAGGCCGGCGAACCCATATCTATAGATTATGTAGGCTTATGGGACGGTTACATTACGGACCAAACACGGATCTTTTCTATTGGACCCCTGCCGGAAAAACTGCAAAAAGCCTTTGACCTGGCCCTGGAAATCCAGGCGGCGGTAGTTGAGCAAATGAAACCGGGCGCCAACGGCAGTGACCTGCATGAACTGTCCCTGGCTATGGCGGCCAAAGCGGGTTTCGCCGAAAATTATATGGGATATGCGCCGGATCAGGCCCGTTTCCTGGGCCACGGGGTCGGACTGGAACTGGATGAACTGCCTGTGTTGGCAAAGGGCCTCGATGCAAGGCTGGAACCGGGCATGGTTATTGCCATTGAACCTAAGTTTGTTATTCCCGGCAAAGGGGTTGTAGGAATAGAGAATACTTTTGTGATTACCGAACAGGGCGCGGAACAGATTACTGTAACGCCGGACGAATTAGTGAGGATTGATTAGGGCTTAAAACACTTAATGTACAATCATTACCGGACACTTGGCATGATGAGCGACCCGGTCACTGACACTACCCAGCAGGAATCCTTTGATTTCTCCCATGCCCCTGCTGCCAATGACAATAAGGTCATAGCTGTTTTGAGCTTCCTTCAATATTTCCCCGGCCGGATGTCCACTCTTGACCACAGTATTACAAGGCAGAGACCCAAGCAACTCCCGGGCTTTGCGTAAAATTTCATTAGCTTCTTTCTCCAGGTTGGCTATTACCGGCTGGGGCACGACCATCTCCGTTCCGAAACCCGATATCAAAACCGGAGGGATTACAGTTACGTGCATAACCGTTAATTCACCGGCAAACTTTTCCGCTATGGCCGCGGCCTTTTGGAGAGCTTTAAAGGAGCATCCCGATCCGTCAACAGGTACCAAAATTTTCTTAAACACAGTGAATTCCCCCTTCACCCTTTTTCCCGCAGGAATTTTTTCGGTACTCCATTACTTCGACCCGCCGGGACGCTGTACCTTCTGCTTAGCAAAATTTCAACAAAAAAAGGCCCGTTGGTTCCCGACCTTTATAAGGATACGGGAAACAACGCGGCCTCTTCTTGACAAATTTTGCCAATTTTTAAGATTATATACAATGTTATTTAATCTCGATCCTGTTACCCTTGTTTTTCCCAGGTTCTCTCTTGGGCAGTACAATGGACAATACCCCGTTTTCAAATTTTGCGCTTACCTGGTCGTTTAAAATATTCGGCACATAGAAACTCCTTACCATGGAACCGTATCTTCTTTCTTTGCGGATATAGTTTTCTTTCTCTTCATTGGTTTCTTCTTTTCTTTCCACTGCTATAGTAAGCCTGTCTTCATTTAGTTCCACGTTAATTTCATCTTTTTTCACCCCTGGAAGTTCCGCTTCCACAACATATTCTTTATCATTTTCCTTAATGTCCACCCTCATCTGACCACCGGTATAAAAAGCGGGCCAAAAATGATCGTGGAAAAAGTTTTCAAACACCCCCTCCAAGTCAAAGATATCTCCCGGTCTTCTCTGTACTCCGTGTCTTCTGTAAGGAGTCAAACCAAACATACAGCAACACCTCCATATTTTTATTTTGACCTTCCCTGACCTTTAATTAATATATAACATCATTATTTTTTAAATTCAAATACAATTTTATACAGTTAAGGGCAAACTGAAATTGAAATAATCAAACAATTTTGGATACCTTAACAAAACGCATTTTTTTTTACCAAGACCTTTTAAATGCTTCCTTTTTTAAACAATTTTGCATATGAGCCCTGTGAATTCCAGTTTTGCATAGAATTCCGTCCGGCAATACATACTTTTGTTTGGCATTTTTTTCTGTTACTATATATTGTAAGAACTATGAGCGTTCAAATACAGGAGGCCAATAAATGTTGGGAACTTTTTGGTCGGCATACGGTGAAAAAATATTATGGGTCTATTCCTTCTCCTCGACAATCCTCATCATCATAGTCAGTATCCTGATTTTTATGGAACGGCGCAACCCTTATAAAACCATTGCCTGGCTGGCCGTGATCAACGTTTTTCCTATCCTAGGGTTTATTTTTTACTTCATGTTCGGACAAAACCGGCGCAAACGCAAACTAATTCGAACCAAATATATCAACGAAATGAACCATTTGCGTGAAATAGTCCGCCGCCAGATCGAGTGTATAAACAGCAACCGGGAAGCAGCCGTAGAAGCCCTGGGCAGTAAAAAGCAGCTAATCAGCCTGCTGCTTAACAATGCCCATGCGCCCTTCACAAGGAGGAACCGGGCCCAGGTCCTGTCTGACGGCCAGGAAGCCTTTGCCGCCATGTTTGCGGAAATGGAAAAAGCCCAGGATCATATACACCTGGAATATTACATAATCCGTGACGACAATATCGGAAATCAACTAAAGAAACTATTAATCAGCAAAGCCAAAAGCGGCGTAAAAGTCAGGGTAATTTACGATGCCGTAGGAAGTTGGAAGCTTTCCAAAAAGTATATCAGCGATCTCCGTGACAGCGGTGTTCAGATAGAACCCTTTTTACCCGTTGCCCTGCCCTTTATCAACAATAAGTTAAATTACCGTAATCATCGAAAAATAACCGTAATCGACGGTAAAGTGGGGTTTCTTGGCGGCCTGAATATTGGCGATGAGTATCTCGGCTGCCATCCCAAATTGGGCAAATGGCGGGATACGCACCTGAAACTGGAAGGTACTGCTGTCCATTTTCTGCAGGTTATCTTCCTGCTGGACTGGGAGTTTGTAAGTGGGGAAAGGCTGTCTAACCCAACCTATTTCCCTGAAGAACCGTGTCCGGGAATTGACCCGGCAAAAGGCAAAGTCATCCAGATAGCAGCCAGTGGTCCCGACTCTGACTGGGAAGCAATACGCCAGTCTTACTTCGCCATGATTAATGCTGCTGAACATTCCATCAAAATCACAACCCCATATCTTATCCCGGATGAAGGAATTTTACTGGCCCTAAAAACATCTGCTCTCAGCGGCGTAAATATAAAAATCATTTTACCCGGCAAACCGGACCATAAAATAGTACAGTGGGCCTCCCAAAGTTATTTCGAAGAATTGATGGAAGCCGGTATCGAGATATACCTTTACCAGCCTGGATTCATACACGCAAAGATTATTTCTGTGGACGGCGAGGTGGCCTCTCTGGGTTCCGCCAATTTAGACATGCGCAGTTTTCAAATAAATTTTGAAGTAAATGCCATGTTATATAATAAGACTTTAGTAGAAAAAATAGATGCTGACTTTGAGGCGGACCTGGCAAAATCGCTCAAACTGCAAATGTCCGATGTGGCGGATAAACCTTTGCCGGCCAGAATTCGCCAGTCAGCGGCCCGCTTGCTTTCCCCTCTATTATGACAAGAGAAAACAAAATTAGACAGGAATTCTTTCATTTTTGTTTAATATTGTTTAATATATTATTTCTAAACGGAAGGTGTTGTTGAGGTGATCCATGTTTAAAAATAAAGAAGAATTTAAACAGGCTTTTCTGGAAAAACTGCACACCCTATATGGCGAGTGCCTCGATGAAGCATCCGACCTGGACAAATATAACGCTTTAGGCAGCATGATTCGGGATCACATCGCCAAGTACTGGACGCAGACAAATAAACAGTATCGAAAAAAAGAAGTAAAACAAGTCTACTACTTTTCCATGGAATTCTTGTTGGGCAGGCTGCTCGGGGCAAATCTGATTAACCTGTCGGCAAAAAAGATGTGTGAAGAAGCATTAAAAGAATTAGGCATAGATTTAAACTTACTGGAAAACATAGAACCTGATGCCGGTCTCGGAAACGGCGGTCTCGGCCGCCTGGCAGCTTGTTTTCTTGATTCCCTGGCCTCCCTGAGTCTTCCCGGACATGGCTGCGGTATCCGGTATAAATATGGTTTTTTTGAGCAAAGAATTGTGGACGGTTATCAGGTGGAACTGCCGGATAACTGGCTAAGGGACGGCAACGTGTGGGAAATCCGGAAGGCCGATAATGCCGTGGAAGTCCGGTTCTACGGAAATGTCCGGGTGGAAGAGCAAGACGGCAGGACAGTCTTTATCCATGAAAACTATGAGCCGATAATTGCAGTGCCTTACGACACACCTATTATCGGTTACGAACGCAATACCGTTAATACCCTGCGGTTGTGGAGCGCTGAGCCGGCCATTAAAGATTTTGATTTTTCTTCTTTCAGTCGCGGTGATTATGTCAAGGCGGTAGAATACAGGTCTTCGGTGGAATCTATTTCACAGATACTCTACCCCGATGAAAGCCATTACAAAGGCCGGGAACTACGCCTGAAGCAACAGTATTTTTTCGTTTCAGCCGGACTGCAATGTATTGTTCGCCGCTATAAAAAATACCATGGTTCGCTGAAATGCTTCCACAAAAAAATAGCAATTCATGTTAATGATACCCACCCCGTCCTGGCTATCCCGGAACTAATGCGTATACTGATAGACGAAGAAGGTATGGGCTGGGATGAAGCCTGGGATATAACCGTCAAAACCATCTCATATACCAACCATACAATTTTGACTGAAGCCCTGGAAAAATGGCCCGTCGATATGTTCCGGAACTTACTGCCCAGAATTTACATGATCGTCCACGAAATCAATGAACGGTTCTGCCGGGAACTGTGGAACAAATATCCCGGAGACTGGGACAGAATTCACAAAATGGCTATTATAGCCGACGGCCAGGTCAAAATGGCCCACCTGGCTATCGTTGGAAGTCATAGTATTAACGGCGTATCTAAAATACATACGGAAATCCTGAAGAATCAAGAAATGAAGAACTTTTATGAGGTTTACCCCCACAAGTTCAATAATAAAACCAATGGCGTCACACATAGGAGGTGGCTGCTTAAAGCAAACCCGGCCCTGGCCAACCTAATTTCTGAAACCATTGGCGCTAACTGGATTAAATACCCCATTGACCTGATTAGTCTGGAAAAATACAGGAATGACACAGCTTTCCTCGACAAATTGGCCCAAATCAAACAGCGTAATAAAGCGCAGTTAGCCAAGTATATCAAAGATAAATACAACATCAGCGTAGACCTTTATTCAATCTTTGATGTACAGGTTAAACGAATGCACGCCTATAAGAGACAGTTATTAAATGTACTGCATATTATGGACCTTTACAACCGGCTCCGTGAAAACCCCGATTTGGACATTGTACCCCGAACCTTTATCTTTGGCGCCAAGGCCTCGCCCAGTTACGTTCATGCTAAAACCACTATCAAACTGATTAATACCCTGGCCTCAATGATCAACAATGATAAGCGCATAAAAGATAAAATCAAAGTCATATTCCTGGAGAATTACCGGGTTACCCTGGCCGAAATGATTTTCCCGGCAGCCGATTTAAGCGAACAAATTTCCACCGCCGGCAAAGAGGCCTCGGGCACGGGCAATATGAAATTTATGATGAACGGCGCCGTTACTATTGGCACTATGGATGGCGCGAATATTGAAATTTGCGAGGTGGTAGGCCGCGACAACATTTTTATCTTTGGCCTTACGGCAGAAGAAGTGGCCAACTATTATCACAACGGCGGCTACTGTTCATGGGATGTTTATGCCAAAGACTCAAGGGTAAAAACCGTTGTGGACCAGTTGGTTAACGGTTTCTTCCCGGTAGCCGGCGAAGAATTCCGCATCCTTTATGATGATCTAACTCATAACAATGATCCCTTCTTCGTATTAAAGGATTTTGCTTCATATGCCGATACTCAGTTAGAGGTGGATAAAACCTTCAGGGATAAATATAAATGGCAGAAAATGTCTCTAGTCAACATTGCTCACTCAGGTAAATTCTCCAGCGACAGGACAATCACCGAATATGCCACCCAAATCTGGAAGATTAAACCGGAAATAATTACAAATCCTAGGTGATAGGGTTCCCCGCCAGGTTTTTACATGGAGAGGTGGGTGGGTTCTCATGCTACCGTTAAGAAGCGACTACACCCGCAAACCACAGACAGGAAGGCAGAAAGTTCCCGCATGTTCGAAAATGGCAAAGGGCGCTGTGCTACAAAAAAGAAACTGCCGCTGTGGAAGTAAAACAACCGTTGCTCCGAGGTTACGGGCGGAGACAGTGTAAAACTCCGTTCAGTTGAAATCTCTGAACCCGGCCAAATCGCCGTCCATGGCTCGTGGCCGGGTTTCCGGCGTCCGTGCCGGAAACAGCGATTTCAAGCCCTCACTGTCGTTAACACTGTCTACCCGCCCTCCACCAAGTCGCAACTTATTGTTTTACCTCAACAGCGGCCTCTTACTCCCCCTTACCCACCAAGGAAGGGTGGGTGGGGTGCCAGGGCTACCGTCAAGGAGCGACTGCGCCCGCAAAACCGCAGCCGGGCAGGCAGGGAGTTCCCGCATGTCCGAAGATGGTGAAGGCCGCCGGGAAGTCCGGCACTCAACTTATGTAGGGCGCCCCAGGATGTTGATAAAGGAGGTTAAATGTTTTCCGGAGCGGGGCTTAAATCGTCCATCGGTCCGCGAGCCGCGTAAGCGGGAGCGGTTATCCGATGGAGATTTCGCCCGGAGCGGAGGAATCATTTAACCTCCCCTTTTCCTATCTGCGGCACGCAACATATGCTGAGTGACCGGACGGGAGGCGGCCCGGCTTTTAAGAAATGCTATATGAGCCATCGAGTTCGGGAACGCTGCCTGCCCGGCCAGGTTTTGCAGCACAGAGCTCCGTGGTAGCCGGGTCACCCCACCCACCCTTCCAATAGACGTATCAGAGCGGAGGAAACATTTAACCTCCTTACGTCCCATAGTTCATCTCGAGCCATTTTTTGTAGTCACCTGTTTTCACACTTTCTACCCAATCTTTATTGTGCAGATACCAGTCGATGGTTTTGTTTAATCCGGTTTCAAAAGTTTCCCGCGGCTTCCAGCCTAATTGGTCTCTGATCTTTGTGGCATCAATGGCATAGCGCAGGTCATGACCGGGCCTGTCTTTAACAAAAGTAATAAGTTTTTTGAATTCCTGCGGGTCTTTGTCCAGCTTTTCGCCAAGCAGGTCGCATATCTTGTGTACTATATCAATATTTTTCCACTGGTTATTACCGCCAATATTATATGTCTCTCCAACATTCCCCTTCTCTATGACCGTCCAGATAGCCTCGCAGTGGTCCTCTACAAAAAGCCAGTCCCGCACGTTTTCGCCGGTGCCGTAGACAGGTAAACTTTTTCCTTCCAAGGCATGTAAAATCATCAAGGGAATAAGTTTTTCGGGAAATTGGTAAGGCCCGTAATTGTTGGAACAGTTCGTTACCTTAACAGGCAAGCCATAGGTACGGTGATAAGCCCTGACCAAATGGTCGCTGGAAGCCTTGGAAGCCGAATAAGGGCTACTGGGGTCATATCGGGTTTCTTCCGTAAAATATCCTGTTTCACCCAGCGAACCGTATACCTCGTCGGTACTTACGTGGTGAAACAGTTTCCCCGGCCGGTCTCCCCAGTATTTACGACAGGCTTCCAATAAATTAAAAGTGCCTAAAATATTGGTGTTAATAAAATCAGCCGGCCCCAGGATGCTTCTGTCCACGTGGCTTTCCGCAGCAAAATGGACAACTATGTCCGGTTCGTATTTTTCAAATACGGCAGCCACAGCCGAATAATCGGCTATATCACCGCGCACAAACACATAATTTTGCTTGGCCTGAATATTTTTTAAGTTAAGCAGATTAGCCGCGTATGTCAGCTTGTCGAAGTTTATAAATCGGCAGTCGGGGTACCTGGGTACAAACAGATTCAGGAAATTTGACCCGATAAACCCCGCTCCGCCCGTCACCAGTATTTTCATTTTATCGCTCCTTTATTTTATATTAACTAAATTGTAGTCAATACCTTTAAGCGCCCATAGTTTTTATTTGTTCACCTTTAGACTGTGTGCCCTTTCCTGAAAATATTTAACATTCGTTCCAGAATTCCTGTCTACACCGGGGGCTTTTTCCCACGTACCTGTTTAATTTTTAATGAAAATCAGGTATAATCGGTTACCGCCAGCCTGTTTTTTTCGGATAATTGGCTTTGCTAGCATGTCTTTAAAACTACACCCACTGTGTCCGTCCTGGAACGATTTCTTACAAATTGGAAGTATTTAATAATGTACACGCAGAAAAATGAATAAAAAAGCATGACCGAGTCATAAAAGCAAGACCGTCGTAACAAAGGCTTCATTGAGGTACGTAAACGTGAAAAGAATAATTATAGGTTTCTCGCTAATAATCATGATATTTTCATTCTACGGGGTATCGGCTTGGGCTTCCTCCCCAGATTCCGAAGAATCTGTGACTGATGCGATTTATGCCCCCTCACCGTCTCGGCAAAAATTCGAGAAACTACCAAGTAATGAAACCGGTGTTTTGCCTGCACCGTCATTTCCAAAAACCATGGTCGTGGTTAATAAAGGAGAAAATTCTTTTGTTAAGGTTAAAGCCCTAACAAAAGATCCAAAACAGTTGGAAAAATATATGGAAGTTTGACAAGTAAAAAAAATTATTAAAGACTATCCATCCAAGGCAGGACTGGGGGATAGTTGTATCATAAGTGAGCAAAAAATTTACATTTACAAGAACAATTCGTTAGCAAAATCCTGCATTGTTTCTACGGGAATTGCTAAAATAGGGGCGGGGACTCCAACAGGTACATACTTAATCGGTAGCCGAGGAAAGTCTTTTTACAGTCCGAAATACGGCCAGGGAGGATGGAACTGGATAAGGTTTAACCATGGATACCTTTTCCACAGTGTACCTTTTGATAAGCATGGAAAATTGATTCAAGCGGAAGCAAAAAAACTCGGCAGTCAGGCTTCCCACGGATGTGTAAGGTTGTCACTTGAAGATTCGAAATGGTTATACTACAACATCCCAAAGGGGACCCCGGTCATCATTCAAGACCAAATACCGGTTGAGTTTGAACAGAAACTTTCACCTCCGTTGAAGACGGTTGTGAAGATTAACGGCAATGAGCAGCAATATGACCTTGCACCGATCAAAGACGGTGGAGTTTATGCTGTGCCACTTCGCAAATTTATAGATTCAATAAAGGGCGAGTTAGGTGATTGGGACCCAGATAAACGTGCCATCACTGTCAAGGCTGCAGACGTAAGTATAGAGGTAACGGTTGGTAGTAAGGTGGCTAAAGTTAATGGCAAAGAAATTGATATGCCTTTAGAACCTAAAATCATAAACGGCACCATGTACATACCTTTAAGATTTATTGCTGAATCTTTTGGCTGCGAGGTAAGCTTTATACGTAGTGGAAATGAAAAATCAGGGATATTGGAAACAGTTGATATAAATTCCCCTATTCAGCCTGCGGACAAATTTAAATTCCCGGAAGCCGGGAATAGGGGGAAATAATTGATATACATCTCCGACCGCAGCCCGGCGGGCAGGTTTCCTTCACAGTAGACAGCCCCTTTTCGTTTATGGTATCAAATCAAGTTTTTTAAGCCAGTTTGCAACATCCTTGTCTGCTCTGTTAACACTGCCGCCTCGAATCGTTAAACCAGGCAGCACCTTTGCATTCGGACAAATTTTCTTGATATCGCGCTCACTACTTCCCATTCCACTACCTTCATGTGTGCAAAATGGAACAATAGTCTTTCCTGAAAAATCATAGGACTCTAAAAACGTAAATACCGCCATCGGCATCGTTCCCCACCAATTCGGATACCCGATATAAATCACATCATAAGAATCCATATCTTCTACTATTTCTTTAAGCTCAGGTCTGGCGTTTTCCCTCTTTTCTTCCTGTGCTACATTTGTTGTTTCCGTATAATCTTCCGGATAAGATTTTACTGTTTTAATTTGGAACATGTCGCTTCCTGTTAATTCCTGTATTTTCTTTGCTATTACTTCTGTGTTTCCAATTGGCAGGTTTACAATACTACCTCCCACATAATTATTTCCTTTGCGTGAAAAATAAGCGATAAGGCTTTTTGAATTTGCCATTTCTAATCCCTTCCTTTCTAATCAAGCATCTTTTTTATTCTTCCTATTAAATATCAAATTTAACGTTACTAAGCCATTTCACGATTTCCGGATCGTTATGTGAAAAGAAGCAGCTTTTTTTCGTATTCAATGTTGCAATTCTTTCCATATCGTCCTGGCTTAACTCAAAGTCAAAAATATTTAAGTTTTCAATAATTCTTTCTTTGTGAACAGACTTTGGAATCGCAACCACTCCTCTTTGCGTCAACCAGCGTAAAACCACCTGGGCAACTGATTTGTTATACTTTTCCGACAGTGATACCAAAACTTCGTTCTGAAACAAATTATTTCTTCCTTCCGCAAAAGGAGCCCAGGACTCAATTTGTACATTGTACTCTTTCATCAGTTTAGCACTTTCTATTTGCTGACAGAATGGATTTGTTTCAACCTGATTTACGGCAGGAACCACTTCATTATGAACAATCAAATCCACCAAACGATCCATCGGAAAGTTACTAACCCCAATCGCCCTAATTTTCCCCTCACGATACAGTTCCTCCATAGCACGCCAAGAACCATATACATCGCCAAACGGCTGATGGATTAAATACAAACGCGTCATAAACACACTGTTCGCATTCCTTTGCGTCGTTGATCTGATAAACGCCAAAGCCCAAAATAGGCATCGCGACACCATTGTTCAAAATTACGTTTTGCATTAAAAATCCTCCTTTGATTTAACAAGCTGCATAGCTTGATGCTCATTACCCACTTTACTTGGAATTTCCGCCTTCCCTAGAACTAGCAGAAAGCACCAATACTTTTTGCCCATAAAATTAATTTTCCGATCTCTTTAGTTCTTTTTCTTTTTCAACTACTACCTGTTCATATACTGCAATTTTATAATTCAGGCGTTCCAGTGTTTTCTGCATATCTTCCATTCTTGTAATTAATTGCTTACGCTGCTCGATTAAGAGTTCTTTTCTGGCCTCAATGGTCGCATCACCCTGTTGAAACAGCTCGACATACTCAATCAATACTTCAATCGGAAGACCTGCATTCCGCATACATATGATAAACTCGACCCACTTACAGTCTTCTTCAGTATAATCCCTGATTCCGCTTTTATTGCGGTTCACACGTGGAATTAGTCCGATGCGTTCATAATAGCGGAGTGTATCCTGTGAAATATTAAATTTTACACTTACTTCTGCAATCGTCATGTGATTTCACCTCCTGACAACCGATATCATAACACCTGGAGTTAGCTCCAAGTCAAGGGTTATTAAATAAGTAGCTGTGCCCTGCACATTGTTTAATTGCCAAAAAATTTAACTGCCTGTTTCATTTTATTAATAACATCCATACCAAATGGATAATTTTGCATACACAACCCGCATTCTATGCACTCACTTGCTTGATGTTCTAACAAGTCATAATGATTCTTTAATGTTTCTGGAACACCTTCTTGAATTAATGCTAAATCTAACCTGTTTCGACTGCTCTAAAAGCAATATCCGGATTATGGATTGATATTCCTAAAGACTTAATAACCCCTTGTTCTTTGAATTTTTTTGCATATTTATTTCTCCATTAACAATGTTATCAAAATCTTTTTGATCATCATCTCCATCACTGCCGGTACATTGAGCATGGTCAGAAGTGCCGAAAGCCCTCCGAAATTCGCTCCATATCCCACACTGGTTGGCACGGCAATAACAGGCTTGTCTACCAGTCCACCGACAACGCTGGCCAAGGGGCCCTCCATTCCGGCCACAACAATAAGCACATTTGCCCGCATAAGGTGGTCGGTATTGGTAAGCAGGCGGTGTATACCCGCAACTCCAACATCGTAGAGCCTGTCCACTCTGTTGCCGAGGGTCTCGGCAGTGATTGCAGCCTCTTCCGCCACAGGAATATCCGAGGTTCCGACAGTTACAACCGCTATAATTTTATCGGTAACAACTATATCTCTTCTTTTTACTACAACAATCCTGGCGGCTTCATAATAAACCGCATCACTGGTCACTTCCAGTATACCTTCATATACTTCCTTCCCGGCCCTGGTGGCAAGTATATTGTTATTGCGCTCCATGAGCTTTAGAACAATTGACTTTATCTGATCAACAGTTTTACCCTCGCAGAATATGACTTCGGGGTAACCGTTACGGATATTTCTGTGATGGTCAACTTTTGCAAATCCAAGATCTTCGAAAGGAAGCTTTTTAAGCTCTCCGTGAGCCTCTTCCACACCCATACGGCCTTCTTTCACATTTTCGAGAAGTTTCTTAAGGGCATCTCCATCCATAATAAGCACCTCTCTTATATTAGAGTATTGTTTCATTCATACTTCCGGTCCTGTAGCCCTTCAAATCAAGAGCCGTATAGCTAAAGCCTATCTTCCTGAATTCAGCATAAACCCTGTCCATAAGCTCCTCATTAAAGAATTTTATACGCTCTCCTGCAGCAACCTCTATTCTGGCTATTTCTCCATGATGACGCACCCTCACCTGTTTAAAGCCCTCATCCAGCAAGAATTGTTCTGCTTTATCCACCATTTCAAGCTTCTCTCTTGTTATTTCCTGTCCATATGGAAACCTTGATGACAAGCATGCAAAGGCCGGTTTGTCCCAGGTTGGAAGATTCATCTCTTTCGAAAGTATACGTATATCCTCCTTAGTCATTCCGGCTTCTCTCAAGGGGCTTACTACTTCCAGTTCCTTCACAGCCATTATACCGGGCCTATAATCTCCCATGTCATCTACATTAGAACCGTCAGCGATATATTTAATGCCGTTTTCCACAGCAATATCCCGTATCTTAGAAAACAGTTCTTTCTTGCAGTAATAACAGCGGTTTACGGGATTTTTGGAGAAGCCGTCAATGTCCAGCTCCTCAGACACGATGACCATATGTCTGGCACCTAGCTTTTCAATAAAGCTGACAGCTTCCCTGTATTCCCTTTCAGGATACGTAGATGAGCGGGCAGTCACTGCCAAAACATTTTCCTTGAGTTCATCATAGGCAACCTTGAGGAGAAATGTACTGTCTACACCACCTGAAAAGGCAACAACCAGACTTTCCATATTTCTAAGGTTTTCTTTTAAGATATCTAATTTTTCAGTAAGATTCATTTTAATCTCCCTTTCCTTTTCAATTGCCAGCCTGCTTAACATATTTTGCCTCACTAAGTCTTCCTCTTTCCTAATTTAATAACTTTACCTTCCCCTTAACCTCCCGAGTAGAGGATAGCACATGGAGTTAACTCCATGTCAACACTCTTTTGGCCCTTTTTGAAAATAGCTGTGCAAGAAAAGTTTGGCAGAATAAAGGAAGTGGTAAGCACCACTTCCTAAATTTACGGCTTAAGAACATCATTGCCGAGGTCGAAATGTACTGTCTACACCTTAACCAGGTTATATTTTTGGCTGCCAAGGCCAAGTTTTTCCGCATAATTGAGCAGATGCAGTCACAATCAACCGACAGATTATTAAGCACGTTAATGTACACAATATTATTGCCCTTGTCGTCAATGACTGCCTTTGTGCACTCCGCTGTCCTCTCCAAAAATTGATCTCCTGCTCCTTCAAATATGTTGCCTTCAGCTGATCCGGTGTGTACAATCGTTTTCCCCTTCACGGATGACATTCCAATAAACTTCCTCCTAGTAATCTTCCTAGCCATGGTGAATCAATCTCCGTTCCTTTTATTATCTCAATGGTGCCTTTAATGTTGCTCGGCACCCCTTCATCATCATTTCCAATGTCATAGTTTCACCTCTGCAACACAACTAATGCAGCCCCGATCCAACTAAGCGCTAATATCGTCGGGGCAGGTGCCCAAGCCGCTATAGCCAAAAGTATAAGCAAGAGAATGGTGACGAAGGAATGTTAGGCTTTATTCCAATGCCGCTCTTATATTTTTTAATTCTTCTCTAATGGCAATTTTTTGTGGACAGTGCTGTTCACATCTTCCACATTGAACACAATTTGATGCCCTTGCCTCTTTAACCAAGTTCATATTATACTGCATTTTAGTGAATTCCAGAGTATCAAACAGATAAGCATTGTTATAAAAGGAAAAATTTTGCGGGATATCCACCCCGACAGGGCAAGGCATACAATATCTACAACCCGTACAGTTAATTTTCATCTTTTCTTTTAAAGTTTTCTTTGCAAAATCCACTAACTCCATTTCTTCTTTAGTTAATGAATTGGCTGCTCCTTCATTAGCTGTATTTATGTTATCTACCACATGTTCCAGAGTAGTCATGCCACTTAGAACTACTGAAACCTCCGGATGATTCATTACCCACCTAAGTGCCCACTGAGCAGGTGTCCTTTTTATCGGAGCTTCGTTCCAAGCGTCTAAAATTTCTTTCGGCAATTTGTTAACCAAGCTGCCGCCCCTTAAAGGTTCCATAATTGAAATGCCTAATCCTTTGTTAGCGGCATATTCCAATCCTTTTTTACCCGCCTGATAATTTTCATCTAAATAGTTATATTGAATTTGGCAAAAAGACCAATCATAAGAATCTACGATTTCTATAAATGAATCAATGTTATCATGGAAAGAAAAGCCTGCATGTTTGATTTTTCCGTCTTTTATTGCTTTATCTAAGAATTCACCTACACCTAATTTTTTCAATTTTTGCCAGACACTTTTGTTAAGAGCATGAAGTAAATAAAAATCTATCGTATTGGTTTCAAGACGTTTAAGCTGTTCATCCAATAATCTATTCATATCTTCTCTTGTCTGAACCAGCCAAACAGGAAGCTTCGTTGCTATTTTAACGCGCTCTTTATATCCATCCCTTAACGCCCTGGCTACGAAAGGTTCACTCTCTCCCCCCTTGTCAAATCCTGAACCATGATAGGGATATGCCGTATCAATATAATTCACACCATTATCAATTGCGTACCTTATCATTTTTATTGCTTTCTCTTCATCAATTTTGGCATAAATCCCATCAACGACAGGTAATCTCATACATCCAAAACCCAAAACTGAAACCTCTTCATTTGTTTTACCAAATTTTCTATACAACATCTTTCCATCTCTCCCTTATTTAAAATTTGGTTTGCCAGGATATCTTTATCCCTAAATCAAAGTCTACCACTTGGAGTTAAGTCTAAGTCAAGCCTTCTTTAATAGGCGCACAATTAAATTTAAATGCACACAGCAAAGCCCCGCCGTAGCGGGGCTGGTTCGTTTTTCCAATCTCTTTTTGGAGAGATTAAAATTTCTGCTTTCTCTACTCTATAGAACAACTAGTTCATAGTCGCGGCTGCCTAATCCTATTTCTTCTCCGTAGCGTAATTGGACCGTTGCGTCTATATATGATCTCAAACAATGAAACTTGTCTGCACCAGCCTCGCAGTCAGACGGAAGCAAAGACTCGGATAAACCAATCTGTTTATTCACCAGGTCGAAACTCGCCTGGTCAATGGCTACCGGATCTGTTGACGCCAGAAAACCTATATCGGGAACAATGGGAGCATCGCTCCATCCCGCGCAGTCGCAATCAGGGGTAATATTTACAAGAAAATTGATATAGCCGATATGCTGCTCGTGAGCCTTGGCCACCCCATAGGCGTATTCAGTCATTCTTTCAAGAAAGGCCGGAATTTCGGTTGCCCAATCCAGTTCAATGGCCTTTACAGGACACGTGGTTAAACATTCACCACAACCGATGCAGCTATCCGGGGAAATTTCCGCCTTCTTATCACCGGTAAGAGTGCTGGCCTTCTCCGGACAGACAGAGCAACACTGCGCACAACCAATACATTTTTCTTGATTAACGACCATCCTGGAGCCATGTTGTTCTTTTTTTCCGGTTGCCGTCGCCCCACCCATGGCAAGATTTTTTATGGCGCCGCCAAAACCTGCCATTTCATGACCTTTAAAATGCGATAACACAATAACACTGTCAGCGCTAACAATATCCCTGGCCAGTTTTACCTTGCTAAAATGTTTTTTATTGATCTCAATTTCCATAAAATTTTCACTACGTAATCCGTCTGCAATAATCAGCGGAGCACCGGTAACAGTATAATCAAAACCATGTTCCATCGCTGTAAGCAAATGATCCACTGCATTATGGCGGCTACCTGAATACAAGGTATTGGTATCAGTCAAGAATGGCTTGGCGCCGTTGCTTTTGACTTTATCCACCACTTGCCGCACAAATACAGGGTTTATAAAACTATCGTTGCCGTGTTCTCCAAAATGAAGTTTAATAGCCGTAAGGTCATCTTTTTGAATAAGATCGTTTAAACCGGCGTGATCAAATAAGTTTCTAATCTTACTAATCTTATTTTCCTCATGTGTTCTGGATCGCAAATTGCAGAAATAAACTTTACTTGACATATTCCTCATCCTTTCAAAAATAGGTTTTGGGCATATGCTAATTATTGATTCGCTTTAGTAGCCAAGCCATATTTTCGCCAAGAATCCGCATATTTTTCATACCTTCTTCATCATGTTCAACATCACCAGGCTCCTTACCATAAACCATATTCCAATAGCTAGCTCCCACTAAAAAGGTTTGGGCATAATGGAGAAAGTGATTCATTATTTAACGAGCACTATATTTTGACAGCCTAAAGTTAAAAAAAATTATTACCCGTTATTTGCCCGTTCTATTTGCGTAATCAGAACCTGCAGGATAGCGTTCTCCTGAAATCTTGATCTCCGAGAGCGCGTCGTTCAAATCACTTAGCTCCTCGCGAGTCAGCTCAATGTCCGCTGCGCCAATATTTTCTTCCAGGCGCTTCAATTTGCGTCTTCCTGGAATCGGAACAATCCATAGCTTTTGTGCAAGCACCCACGCCAGAGCGATTTGAGCCGGCGTTGCGTTTTTCCCTGCAGCAACCTTCTTGATAAGTTCCACTAAGACCTGATTTGCTTCGAGATTCTCCGGTTTAAAAGCGGGGAACAATGCTGCGGAAGTCGGAGCTAACAAATGTTGCATTCTTATCAATTTTTCCGGTAAGGAAACCCTTGCCCAGCGGGCTGAAAGGAACGAAGCCGATTCCGAGTTCCTCCAGGGTAGGCAGCAGTTCTTCTTCAGGACTGCTCCACATCATTGAATATTCACTTTGAATTGCAGTGAGCGGCTGAACCACGTATGCGCGGCGAGGTTAACCACTTGAGTTTTACCGGATGAAGTTGGTTCTTATGGTCTTTTCCCGCTCCGGGAACGGAACACCGGCTTTGATACCCGCCTCTTTGCATTTTAAGAACCAGGCCATATTCCTTCCTAAGATACGCATCGTTTGCAATCCCTCTAAATCTTGTTTAACGTCCTCTGGTGTAAATCCGTGTACCATGTTCCAATACCCTGATGATATTACAGGCATTTCTGTCATAGTGAAATATTTATTCAGCTGGTCGAAGGTCGCGGTCGTCCCTGCCCTTCTGGCTGAAACAACGGCAGCTGCTGGTTTTAGGTAAAAAGTTTGCTTTCCAGAGCAGTGATCCGTATAGAAAGCACGGTCTAAGAATGAAGTAATGGCACCTCCTGCAGATGCATAATGCACGGGGGAACCAAATATAAATCCGTCTGCGTCTTTGGCAATCTCGAGAAATTCATTTACTTTGTCAGAAAATACACACTGCCCTGTCTTTTGGCAATGTCCACAGGCAATACATCCGGATAACGGCTTGTTTCCGATTTGAAAGATTTCGGTTTCAATTCCTTCTGCATTCAACGTTTTAGCCACTTCTACTAATGCCGTATACGTACATCCTTTTTCATGGGGACTCCCATTTACTAATATCACTTTCATCTTTATGCCTCCTGTTGATATTTGAACTTATTCTTTCATCTTGTCATACACTTCTTCCCATTTCATAAGCCTCTTTCATGGCAGGGTTTCCGATGATGTCACCTTTGCGCCATGCGCCAACACCGTAGACAACGCCCTTTTCTTTGGCACCGTCCAAGCATATAGTAAATCCGCGAAAGCCGTCAAGCGTCCTTTCCATGGACTGCTTACTGCTGTCGGCAGCGGCAACAATGAAATAGAACTCTTTGCCTGTAATTTCTTCATATCTCGGCACCGTTCGATCAATCAGTGTTTTCATCTGAGCGTTCATCGTATAGAAGTAAACCGGCGTCGCCATAACGATCACATCAGCGGCGATTATTTTCTCTAAAATTTCCGCCATATCATCCTTCTGAACACACTTGTGAGTGTCGTAGCAGGCCTCGCACCCATTGCAGCAACCAATCTTTTTATCTCTTAAAAATATCTTTTCCGTCTGATTGCCCGCTTCCTGTGCACCAAGTATAAACTGATCACACAGCAAATCGGAATTACCACCTTTACGCGGGCTGGCGGACAGCACCAATACTTTTTTACTCATTGAAATTATCCTCCATATTCTTAAGTTTCTCTAGTCATGGTCAGCATTATTACATCAATAACGTTCTTTCTATGCTTGCGTGCAATGACCATGTGGATGCCCTGTTCGGCAAGATTTTTCGTATAAGGCACATGGAAATCATAGAGGGAAGCAGCAACGAATTTAGTTAATTTTTTCAATTGTAACCGTAAAATCAAGTGCTTTGGTCATTCGATTCATTTAGTGACACAGCTGGTTCCCTTGCAAAAGGTTTACTATCCACTATTTCAGTTGGTGGACTTGCAGCCTCAGTTTCTGGCGGCGGGCTTT
>NZ_JBSQAT010000008.1:0-77500 GCF_059412445.1 Thermincola sp. GK-1 | reverse complement strand
CTTATTTCCAGTGTTAGTTTCTTCGAAACAAAATCTACTGCAGCAAATTCAACTCCTTCTAGACCGCTTATTTCTTTTTCCATTTTAGCTGCACAATTCGCGCAGCCAAGTCCTTCAAGTATTAATACTTTTTTATTGCTCTTGTTAACGGATTTTTCTTTCACTACCACATCCGGTTCGTGCTTGTGCACTATGGTTTTAACTTGCTGTAATATATTCTTATACTCTTGCTCTGATTCAATTTCTAAAGTCAATGTCTTGTTCATGAAGTTCATATAGGCTTTGACTCCATTTAATTTATTAACCTCATCTTCAATTTTAGCTGCACAATTTGCGCAATCTAAACCTTCTAAAATTACTTCCTTCTTTAACATTACTGACCCTCCTTTACTTACTTTCTTCTGAAATATGAATTAATCCCTGGTCAAATATTTGCTTTACATGTTCATCTTCAAGAGAGTAGAATACAATCTTTCCTTCTCTTCTGCTCTTTACTAGTCCAGCCTGCTTTAAGACTCTTAGCTGATGTGAAATTGCTGATTGGGTCATATTTAATAAGAATGCAATATCGCAAACGCACATCTCTGATTCATCTAATGCCCAGAGTATCTTAATTCTTGTTGAATCTCCAAAAACTTTAAATAGTTCTGCTAGATCATATAGAGTTTCTTCTTGAGGCATTTTTTCTCGCACTTTATTTACAATTTCCTCATGTATTACATCACAGTCGCATCTTTCAATTGGTTGAATTTTTTTTGCCATATTTATATCACCTCCTTATCATTCAATTGAACACTTGAATAAGCTTTCATATATATTATAAACCTCAATTCTCCGTTTGTCAATAAAAACATATGAGTAATTGTTCAAGTGTGTTTATTTATTAGATTATCCCCAAGTATAAATAGAAAAGAACCGCCCATCAAGAAGTATTTCTCCTCAATCGGCGGTCAAGTTCATTTTAAATTAATACATCAATCTCTACTCCAGACTTAAACTCAACGGTCAGCTTATTATCAAATACCGTAACTTTTTCAATAAGCCGCCTTACCAGTTGCTCATCATATTCCTCCAGCTCATAGGACTGTTCATTCAAGAAGTCTGTCATTTCAGCTATTCGCTGCTTCTTCCTTCACGCTCTGCATTTTTAACCAGCGCATTTTGCTTCTGCTCCCGCAATCGGTAATCCAATTATGTCTCCTGTAGTTATTTATAATAGTATAAGTACTCTTCCCCTACTGGCGGCTATCTTAATACGAGCTTATAGGTTTACTTCTATTTCTAACCCTGACTTAAACTCTACCACTAGCCTGTCATTATATACAGTTGCCTTTTCAATTAGTTTTCTAACCAGTTTATCATCAAATTCCGTAATACCACCGGTTTGCATATTAAGGAAGTCCGTCATCTCAGCGATCCGATCCCGCTTATCTTGACGGAGAGCGTTTCTTGAAAGGGTTTCTTGCCTTAAGTCCCGTAAGCGGTAAATCTCATTGACAATATTATCATATGCTTCCTTTGAATTTGCCAATTGGATCAACTCGGCTTGAAGCTCTTCCAGCCTTTTATCAATATCTGCCGTACTCTCGTCCAAATCCTCGTTTAATACGGTTTCAATATTCTTTTTCAGTATGGCCAGGAAAGAGTTTTTCCCGCTGACGGCTATATTGATAGCTTCTACAATCTTCTCTTTGAGAGTATCTTCAAGTATAGTGGAAGCGGTACAAAACAAACCGGTGTTTTCCAATCTGCTGACGCATCTCCATACGATTGATTTCTTTCCTCGGTTATTCCAATGAACCCTGCGGAATACTTCATGACACTTGCCGCAGAACACCATTTGGGATAAGGGATGATTATTGCTGTAGTTTCTCTTCTTTCCGTTCTTACTTATATGCACACATCTTCTGCGGACAAGCTCTTCCTGAACCTGCATATAAATTTCACGCGGGATTATGGGCTCATGGCTGTTTTCTACATAGTATTGAGGAACTATGCCGTTATTGGCCACCCTTTTCTTCGATAAAAAATCTACTGTATAGGTTTTCTGCAACAGCGCATCACCGATATATTTTTCATTCCTCAAAATCTTATTGATGGTGCTGGTATGCCATCTGTGATTGCCTGCACCTGTCAGAATTCCGTCAGCTTCCAGACCTCTTGCTATCTGTAGCATACTGGAACCTTCAAGGTATTCTCTGTAAATGCGTTTAACGATCTCTGCTTCTTCAGGTACGATAACTAAATTGCCATCCTTATCCTTTGTATAGCCAAGAAACCGGTTGTGATTAATATGGATTTTTCCTTGCTGATATCGGTACTGAATACCCAGTTTTACATTCTGGCTTAACGATTGGCTTTCTTGCTGCGCCAAAGAAGCCATAATGGTCAGCAGGATTTCCCCTTTGGAATCCAATGTGTTTATATTTTCCTTTTCAAAGTAAACTGGAATATTTTTTTCTTTAAGCTGCCTTATGTACTTTAGGCAGTCCAGCGTATTTCTTGCAAAACGGCTGATAGATTTCGTAATTATCATATCGATTTTGCCCTGCATACATTCTTCTATCATCCGGTTAAACTCTTCACGCTTTTTCGTGTTGGTTCCAGTAATCCCTTCATCCGCAAATATGCCAGCTAACTCCCATTCCGGATTGCTTTTAATGTAGTTTGTGTAGTGCTCAATTTGCGCTTCATAACTGGTTGCCTGCTCCTCGCTGTCCGTAGATACGCGGCAATAGGCTGCTACCCGAAGCTTAGGCAATTCTTCAGCCTTTGCACTATTTCCAATCCGTTTACGAGCAGGGATTACCGTAACATTCCTGATTGCCATCTGAAATCACCTCGCTCTTAATAAGACTATAAGCATACTCTGCCTGCTGAAATGGATCATCATATAGATTATCTGGCATTGAAGCATGAAACCTAAAATTTAGGCATTTCTTTTCATTTCCTTTATGTTCATAAATCCTGCCAAGTGCCTCAGCTCGCCTGCGTCTTTCCAGTTGTGCTTCTTCGAATGTATCCCTGCTGATAATGGGCGGATAGAATTTATCCTCTACATACCGTTTATCTGTCAGCATTCTTGCAATAGATGTATGGCAGCGCTTAATACCCGCGTTTTTGGCCGCTTCAGTTAAAGAAAGCCCGGAAAGATAAGCCCCAAACAGCTCCTTTATCTTAACCGCTTCCTTTTCGTTAACAACAGCCTTGCCGTTTTTAATGGCATACCCAAAAGGTATATGGCTCATCATCTCACCATCCTTTCCCTCAGGTTCAATCCGCATTTCATTTTGAAGCCTATTTCCTCCTGCGAAAACACAATGATTTCTTCAATAAAATTCTCAAATATTTCACTATCAAATCTATCAATCTGCTTTTCAGCTTTCATTGCAAATTTAAGAAGTTTCTCAACTTCAACAAGAGCAGTCATGCCCCCATTGATTGCGCGGTTTATGGCTTCTTTTTGTTCTTTTAACAAGGCTGCTTCTTTGCTCAGCTCATTTTTCTGTGTATTAAAAAGAGCGGGTTCCAGGTATCCTTTGGCCATAAGTCCCATAATCACCTGTACCCGCTCTGTATTTTCTTTTATTTTAGTTTCCAGCTCCTGAATCTTAGTTATGTTATCTGAGTAATTTGTTTTCTTTAAGCTTTGCAGCAATGGCCTTAGAATGAACTTATGTCCGAAAATAAGCTTATTCATCATAACAACAAAGGCCTGATGGATCCCATCCTCTCTGACAAATTTCATTGAACAAGCCGAAGCGTCTTTTATATGCTTTGTGCAGCACCAGGCAATGTATTTATGATTACCACTGCCATGAATTCGACGCTTAAAACTGCTGCCACATTCTGCGCATTTGATTTTCCCCGAGAAAGGGTAGCGGTTTTGATATTTACTGCTTCCCTTGATTACGCCTTTTTCTTTACCTCTTTGCTTCAATATTTCTTTGACGGCTTCAAATTCCTCATGGGATATAATGGCTTCATGATGATCCTTTATCATGTATTGATCCTTTTCACCACGATTATAATGCCGCTTAAAATTCTCATCTGTATATGTTTTTTGCAGAAGGACATCCCCGGTATATTTTTCATTGCTAAGGATACCGCGGATAGTGGTCGCTGTCCAATGTGAACCTCTCTTTGTTGGGATTTTATCCAAATTTAACCCATCTGCAATTTTCTGTGTGCCTTTACCAACCAAAGCCTCGGAAAAAATCCGCTTTATGATTTCAGCCTGTTCTTTATTGATAAATAGCTTTCCATCCACATAATCGTAACCATAGGGAGGATACGAAATTTTGTATGTTCCGTTTTGGAACCTACGTCTGATAGACCACTTACTATTTTCTGCAATGGATAATGACTCGTTTTCTGCAAGACTGCTCAAAATTGTCAGCACCAATTCGCCTTCCATGCGCTGTGTGTTTATATTCTCTTTCTCGAAATAGATGAAAACACCGAGATCGGTAAGTTTTCTCACCATCTCAATACAGTCGGTTGTGTTTCTGGCAAATCTGCTGACCGACTTGGTTATAATAAAGTCAATTTTTTTGTTTTCGCAATCTGCAAGCAGTCTCAAAAGTCCAGTTCGGTTTTCCTTTTTTGTGCCTGATATGCCTTCATCATAATAAATCCCTGCAAATTCCCAATCAGGATTTGCTTTTATATAGGATTCATAATGGTCCTTTTGTGCTTCCAGGCTTGCCATTTGCTCATCACTGTCTGTTGAAACCCTGCAATAAGCCGCTACCCTCACCTTTGGCTTGAAAGCTTGGAGAGCATTGTTTCCATCAATCCTTGTTACCTTTCTCACTGTTTTCACCTCCTTTGGGCATGTGACATGTTACCTCTGTGTGCCGCTAATAGCAAGCTAATTAGGCCATAAGCTGTGCATACATCGGCGAGAAAGTTTTGCGGTTCAACTTGTCGATTTTGTTGAATTCTTCTTCTGAAATCAGTCCCGCCTTAAGCATCCTCTGCAGAATTTTGTACGCCCGCCAGTAATCAACCTCTCTTTGAATTTCCTCCTGTGATATCTTTGTATAGTTCGTTTCCTGCGGGTTATATGGTAAATGATTAGCCGCCTCTATCATTCAAGCACCTCCTATAAAAACTTAGGACAGTCGCGATTAGCTGTCCTTTATCGTTATTCCGGCAATTTGAGAACTTGTCCGGGGTAAATAGTATCTGAAGTCAGGCCATTGAGTTCCTTAATCTCCGGATATCTTGTTCCTCTGCCGAGTTCTTTTTCCGCTATTCTCCATAAGGTGTCGCCTTTTTGCACTGTATAGGTTCTATTGCCCTTGTTATCAGGAATGCTGTTTACAATTACAAGGTTTTCTTTTGCTACCCAAGTGTTTATGCCTGCAATCTCTTGACCGCCGGATTTCTTAACCTTTTTGCCAAGCAAAACACATTCTTTGCCGCCTTTTATGACCGGCTTGCCTTTGTATAAAGTCTGTGTGACCCTGTGGTAATAGTCATTTTTGACCCACGTTGGAACTTCCACACTGCCGGGGTAGTAATTCTTTACACTGACCTTAAACTCCACCATATCTCCAATTCCAATATCAGTATTGATATCTGTACTGTTCTCCAGCGCTTTTTTTACTGCTTTACGGAAAGTGTCCATATTCTCCCCATGCTTGGGAAACCAGTGCATCACATCAGCATGGTTGCTGGCAATACCGAGCTTATATCCCTCGGAGTGGCAGATGATGTCATTTTCATTAAGGCTGTACTTCTTGCAGAGCATAACGCAGAGTTCAACCGCATTCTGCCACGCTTTACGGAAATAATCTTCTTGTTTTGCTGCATCATAACCCACCATTACCGACCCAGATTTATACGAAAACCCAGCAGGCTCACAAATTTCAAAGCCAATATGGGTATTGTTGGCTGCTCCTCCTGCATGCCACCCGCGATGATCCCAAGGCAGGTATTGCCAAACCTCTTTATCGTCTACAAAAGCGTGAACACATACCTGCCTATTTATTTCGCCGGCCTTGTAAGATTTGTTCCAACGGGAAAACCACTCAGCCGCCATTACACCCGGCACAGCCGTCGAATGTACCATGATTCCTTTAGGCGTGATTTTGCGGCCTGCTGTATAGCAATCGTTTCGCGTCATGTATTTTGTAAAAAGCTTCATTTCTTTTCATCCTCCTCATTTGAGTGGCCATGCAGTTGTTCCAATGCGTTCTTCAGCTTTTCAGGAATGGGCAGTCCTATATGTGCTGCATTCTCAAGAATTGAAACTCCCTCGTTACTCAGGTAAAAGAAAATCACCGCTGTCCGGATTGCCCCTCCGTTGCCGAGAACCTGGCTGTCGATTATGTGTCCCACACCCACAAGTACAAATATAAGCACTTTCTTAAAGATGCCCTTGGCTCCGACTTCACTCGAAAGCTTTCTGTCTACAACGGCACACATCACCCCGGTCACATAGTCAATGGCTACAAAAGCGATGAGTGCATATAAAAATCCATCCAGCCCTCCAAGAAACCAGCCAAGAAATCCGCCAATAGCAGTAAAAACCGCCTGCACCCAGTTCCATACTGTTTTCATTGTCTTAAACCTCCGTTCAACTTGAGTTTTGCATATAAAAAAGCGCCTTGCCTTAAAGCAAAGCGCTGAATATATAAAACTTTTAACCTACATTTGCTTCGGAAGCGCCTCCCACAGCCGCATATCCTCCTGACCAAGCGACCAGATGGCTATACCTCGCAATTTCCATCGATAAGCCGCTTCGTTTGCCCAGTAAACAAGGCTGTCCACATCCTGATAATACAGAATAGAAAAACCATCTGCATCTCCGAGGAAGAGACGGGATATCCAGATATTGATGTCTTTCGGTATAATCTTTACTTCATAGTCATTACCGCAAGAAAGAGCCAAAAGTTGTGAGTGGAAGAAGTCATAGTCCATCGAAATGTCCTCACTGCGAGTTATCGATTCCTCCACATCGCTATTTACTGAAAACACCTGAAATTCATCATCCCACGTGACACCAGTGCGAGCAAGCCTGCCAAAGCTGGTTATAGTTCCATCCGGGAGTTCCACATCAAAACGCTCGTATGGTTCATATACCCATGCATCGCCCAGTCTCAGTAGCTCGCATACCGTCCGGTTGTCCGAGCAGTACCCTGCATAACCACTACCACCGTTTACATTCACTGTGAAACGCAGGGTTGAAGCTGCACCTGAATATACTCTTACCTTATTGCCGCGTTTTCGCATCTCTATAGTATACATATTCGGATTAGCACGAAGATCGGCATCTGCAGTTTTTGAGAAACTGGTGGAATAGCTACCAAGCAAGGAATTACCTTGATAAAGCTCGACTCTTTGCGTGTCATAATTTAAGCAGCAGAAAATATCTCCAAGGAACACCCCAGCCCGTCCACTGCTATTTTGAGGGAAAGCCAGCCTTGCCCGGATATGAATATCGGAAAACCCGTCGTATTTCCATGCAAGTTTGCCATATCCCTCGAGCTGGGAATATGGGCGACTTTCTGTGCTGTCTGGATCTTGCCAAACATCCCATTCGCCATCCAGCACAGTCCAGTAATTTTCAGGCAGGATGTTCCTGTCCCGAAAATCCTCATACCAAATAAGCGCCGAGTCGGGTTTTCTTCGCAACATTTCAAAGGTCAGTTTAAAACCTCGATCCGGCTCAACCATCACACCATTGACATCCTTGAACCGACGAGGAGAGAGCATAAAGCTGGCTTCACCGGCAAAGGGATACTCCGAAAATCCACTGCAAACCCTAAAACCGTAAAACTGGACTCCCGGCACACCACCGCTTATGCTGACAGCATGCGTTCCCTCTTGGAGAAATACACCTTTTGCAAGTGTCAACCAGCAAACTCTTCTCCAGTATGGCCACCATAAACGGTTCTCGCTGAAAGTCTTTGATATACCATCAAGGGAAACAATAATCGCATTTTTGTCCCAGTAAGGAAAGCAAAGCTGTACTGCAATATCGTAATATCCCGCTTCTCTTATCTCAAAACGGTACTCTGCTGACGCCTGGTCATCTCCAAGTGAGGCCATCTCATCAGTAATAATGACATTTCCTTCGTATTCATCCGGAACTCCGTTCCTGTCAATATAAATGGTTCCGAACTCCGCTTTCTGCTCCTTGCCATAGCTTGTCAAATATCTTCGCCTGTTATAAACCCCTTTTAGCAGCGGATATTCCCAAGATACAGCATCCCATCCTTCCATATAATCATATACATGAGGAAGAGCCCAAGGTACTTTGTTATAGTCATCCCAGTAAGCCACAATTGGAATAAACGGCTGGGGCGGTGCATCGCCTGTGAAATTGTAAACCCCAGTCATCCAGTATTTTGCCGCATAGTAGGTATTAGACACTCCTCGATAGGTTATTCCAAGGTTTTCAGGTGTATCATGAATCCTCCAGTTCCAACCATAAGCAGGCAATCCCATGAATATCTTGTCGGGTGACATAACGGAAACAGCATAATCATATATGCCCTCAAGCCAGTCACGAGGAGATACTGGGCCGGGAGCAGAGCCCGCCCATGCCATGCCATAGCTCATGATGGCGGCGGTATCGCAATAGTCGTTAAGATCGGCATAAACACACCAGTCTTCACCGCCCACCGAGCCTTGAACGCCGGTCATGCCAGGCAGGCAGATGTTGACAAGCTTTGTTGCATCATAAGACTTAACTGTATTGTATATATCCCTAAATAGTGCATTCGCCGCATCCTTGTTTTCATAACCTCCACCGCGCTCAAGGTCAATATCTACCCCAGCGCACCATGGATACTTGTTCATTATTCGGATGATTTCAGTGAGAAACTTATCCTTTGCACCGTTTTCGTTGTTGCGAAGTGCAGTAAAAATATTGGCTATTCCATGATTCATAATTGTGAGCAGCCACTTAATATGAGGCCATTTCTGAATATACGGTAGCATGCTGCTGATGCTTGTACCGGTTTCAGTAATTGTGCCTGTTTCGTCAACCTCAAAAGTAAAAATGCCTACCGTATCAAAGCGGTCGCCGTAGTCTCTAAGCGCCTCATACATTCGGGAATTACCCATAAAACTCCACACCATGCAACGTTTGCCTTTTAAGAAATCCCTCACAACCGGTCACCGCCTTCCTGCATCTCCTGAAATTCAAAGAGCAACCGCGCCGATTTTCTCTCTTCCAGTTTCACTGTATGTTTGCTGTCCCATGCCGCAGAATATTGATAAAACCCATCCTTAGGAGTCTGACTTCCGTTTTTTAGGCATTGGCGGGTGGAAGCCTTGAGTGTCAGCTCATCGCCTGCGTTAACCGAGTCAAGAAACCTTACCTTATGCGCGCCCATACCTTGGGATATTTCAATACTTCCTGCGGCCATATCCTGTATAGGATAGATATAGCAGTCAAGACCAGCAGAAGTTTTACCCAGGTTGAATAAAATTACAGTCTCCGCTGTTCGCACCACACCGTTATAATGCCGGGGCGGAACTGGCTGCCCGTTTTCCTGCATTTTCGTTAGCATTTTGCTCGTGTGGACGGTATAGCCTGTCAACTGATCTCCATCCTGAAGCTGCATGTCGGTGAAATAGATTATTCCGGTACAGTCTGCAATAAGAAGGCGCACAGTTACGCCCGCCACATGTTTATTGCTTTTTAGTTGTATGGTTTCTGTAAATCTTGAAAACTGCATCCATTTCACCTACCCGTCTAATGTCCACTGAATTTCGCATACATGCCCGATCCATCCAGTGGAAACCGAACCGCCCTGAAGCAATAAGTCTGTAAAGTACACTGTGCCGGTGCAGTCAGTGACGCACAGCCTGATGGTGATAGATTTGACTCTGCTGATACTTTTGGGAGAAATACTGTGTGTAATCTGATTGAAATATGCCATATCATCACCCTCAAATCAGGTCTATAAATCTTGTTTCTGTTGTACCGTCCTCGTATTCAATGACTATCTCAACACCAACCTGGCCGTTTTCGCCCTTTACAAGGTTTTCGGAAGCAATCTGCGCTGAAAATGTATAACTTTTACGTGTTGCTGGGTATACCGTCTGTGACAGACTCTTTGTCATACCAGGTACACCAACAGCCTTGAAGGAAGCAGTTCCCGAAACACCATTTTCAGTATCCACTTCAAAGCCGGAATTGACCCAGTAGGCAAAACCATCATCCGCTCTGGAATTGCGCAGATGGTTGAATGGTACCATATCTTTAATTTCCTGACGGTTTATCAACTCTGCTGAGGACAGTGCATCCGCTGCCTTGTCCCACTGTGCTGAAGAATCGCCGAGTTCCCGCAGTTTAGTTGAAAGCTCAATCACTGTTTTCCATGGCTCCTGCAAGTTATACTGCCTTCTCACAATACGAGTCTTTACCAAAAGGCCTAGTTCTTTATCGTCCACTGTAACAATATCACCCAGTTTCCATGCTTCGTGCTCATAACCGGTTAGCGCAGATAAATCCATTGCAGACAGTACATAAGAAACGCGAGGCTTCGAATATTCTGCAAGCCGCATTTTTGCATATTCCAGCATCTGATACGGATTTGTAAACGACGAACAATCAAGCGTCGACACCCTCACTTCACTGGAAAAAGTGTAATCTTCAACGTATTCCTTACCTCCATTAATTGAAGCGAAGGTCAATCCGTCCTTTCCATAAGCATAGAGCCTTGTCACTAATTCACGTGTATCGACTACCCGCTGAATACTTTTCAAATTCTTTCTATATGAAAAAAGCGCTCCGCTATCAGTACCACTAAAAGTCAAAAGGTGTACCTGGCGGTTGGCGCTGTCAAACACCAGATCGCCGCCATAAATATTCTGTACAGTGCGAAGGATGGATAAGGCATTTTTTTCTGTACACTGCCATGTCCGTTTCGTAGTGACAGTAACATTTCCTACTGTCCAACCTGTACCCAAAAGTGCATATTGCATCGGAACATCTGCAGTATCTGCATTGAATTCTCTAGGTTCTTTTTCCGCACTGAAAGACAGATCGTAAAATACCGCTTCAGCATATACTTGCGTAATAACACGCCCATCTTCGCTTTTATTGTCCGTTAAGGTTCGGATCCGGTAAATGTCATTTACGATTTGCACTTGTTTTTCATTTTCCAGTGTGCTTCTTTTTGGATCATGGAACGGAAGCTTGAATTCCAGCGTATCCGCGCCGTTCACCTCACCAGTGACAATGATATCAAAGGCATTTTCAAGAACAGCTTCCCATGCTCCGTTTTTGTCCAAAATCACAGGACGGGCAAAGCCTAGTTTCTCATAGGGCGCTTTCGGTATATCATGAAGCTGTATTTCCAGAAGTTTTGGCGTCCTCAACGGATCGCTGCTGGTAAGGGTAACACGGAACCTTATATATTGCCGATTTGGCGATTGAAGTTCACCGCTGGTTCCCACAGCCTGCCATGCAGACCATTCTTCAAGATCATCGCTTGTGCTGGTCTCTACTATAGACACTGAAGTAACACCTGCAGTATATTCGCTTGCGACAGCTACACGACCGCTGCCCGATAATGCACATGGAACCGCCCTTGTATAAAGTACGCCACTTGCAGGATACTCGCCATCTGTTGCTTTGAGGGTGACTGCGCCAGGCTCTGCCAAAGCATCTACATCCGAAGCCGCATCCCCACCGTTTGCATGTAAAGACGACTTAAAATATAACAGCAAATCATCAGCTGTAAGCTGTGAGTCCGTTTCCAGAAACCAGTCGTCGAAGCCTCCGGCATAGTAGTAGGTATTTGCATGCATCCCCATAATAATGTCTGCTATACATTCCCGATTCAGCTCTCCCGAAAAGGAACGCACAGGCGACACCCAGGTTGCCCCGTCGCTGCGATCGCATATGATGTTCTGTACCTTTTTGTTGCTTACTTCAATGATGGAGGCGATAAAATACCAGCCGCCGTTTTTCAAGGTAATGGTAGCTGTTTCACTCTGGTCGTAGATTAGTGTGCCGGAGGAGTTATACAACATAAGCCTAAGTCTCCCTTGATAAAGTGAAACATAAAAAATTGGCTGACCGGGTCCTTGGCGGGTATTGAATATGGGTATATATGTCTGGCCGACCGAATAGGTGGTAGGATTAATCCAACCTCCTACAACAATCTTTTCGCCCAGATTGCTAAAGAAACTCCCATCATTTTCTGCTATAAGATGGGTCTTTTCAGAAGTCGGATTAACAATATTTTGCCTAAAGTATCTTCCGAATCTTCCAGCAATAAGGTTTGCCGATGTCCCTGACCAGCCGGAGATGGTAAAATGTCTGCCATGTCCCGATGAGTCTATAAGCTGAAGATTTTCGTCTGGTGTTTTTTCATTAAATCGCCATAAAGCAGACGTCCTTGATGTTACAGGAAACTCACCGGTAAAATCCTCTTGGTTTGTCAGGATTGATTTTATCGCCATGTTATCACCTCCATCTGCTTTTTGCCTGTATTTTTAACTCAGTAAAGGTCGCGTTTTCTGCGGCAATCTCAATATGATTAACACCTTTCCTGAGAATTGGAAAATTCAGATCCTGCAAGCTGGGAAGGCCATTTCTCAAGGTTCGGCCTGTTTCATCAATAACCTTAGCTGTTACCATGCCGGAGTCGACAATCAGAGTTTCACCTTCAGATAATGAGCCAACAATTCTCAATTCCTCGCCGTTCGTAATAAGCGAAATATAGCTTGATGAGGACGTTGATATCAAACCCTTCAAGAGATAAACCGGATTGGAATCCGTATTTCCTTTAACCCTCTCCAACTCATGCAGACCTGTTTCAGAAAGAACAAATATCTCATCTTCCAACGCGTAAACATACGGGTCGGGACAAACAAACCGAAGTTCAAAGCTGCCCGCTGTCCGCAATATCCGCTCACAGTCAACCGCTTCTGATAAGCGAGCCATAAAATATCGGTCGGGCAAATCATCTAGAACAAGTTGTTTAAGCCCGTTTTCCGGATTTAACCATTCAGCAACATTATCAAGAACCGATACAAGCTCAGCAAAACTGCGCTGGGGAAGCACACTACAGCTAATTATTATGTTTCGTTCTGATATATCGCAGCCAAAATCTGCAATACCTGCTTTGCCCGGCACAGTTTCAAAGGAATTACGCAGGGCAGGGGAAACCTGCCATTTGGTAAGTCTTGCTCGTATTTTCATACTTTGTGACGATATTCCATTGTAGATAAATCCCATATGCTTCCCTCCATTACGCTGTTATAAAACGTCCCTGCGCCCTTGAACCTGTCTGCATCAGGTTATATAACTCCTGTGAAATCCTACGTATGTCTTCTTCACCACGAACAATCATCTGCTGCACCACAACAAGCGGCCCAGAAGCTAAACCGCTAAATCCACCTCTTCCACTTACATTAATATCAGGAGATATATTAAAATCTGTCGGCACTGCATTTTGCATATCGTCTGCCACTCTGGCCATAGCCTTGTCAAATCCCTCACCAATACCCAGTGCCATATTGCCGCCAATACCTTCAAAAACAGTGGACGGAGATCTGATTCCAAGAAAATTCTTTACTCCATCAACAATACCGGAAAAGAAACCGGAAACCTTATCCTTAATCCAGCTACCAAGGCTTTTAATACCTTCCCAGATGCCTTTTACAATGTTCTTACCAATCTCAACCACTGAAACAACCGCCTTGCCCAAGCCTTCTATAATAGCCGCAACAATCTGAGGTAAAGACTTTACTAGTTCTGGAATGGCTTTCACAAGCCCGGCAGCAAGCTGTACGATAAGCGTAATTCCCAATTCTATGATTTTCGGCATATTGTTCGTCACAAAGTCAATGATTGTTGTAATTATCCTCGGCAGTGCTTCAATTAGTTCTGGCAATGCATTTAAAAGTCCCTGCGCCAGTCCCTGAATCAATGTAAAAGCAGCTTCAAGGATTTTGTCCATATTATCCAGCAGCCCTTGCACAATGGTGATCACTGCTTGAACCGCTGCTGGAATTAGCTCCGGTAATGCTTCTCCAAGCCCCATTACCAACGCTGTGATTAGCTGCACCGCTGCATCAATGAGTAAAGGCAGGTTATCAATGAGTGCACCTGCAATGGTCATGACTGCATCTACTGCCGCCGGGATCAGCTCCGGCAGCAGGCTCAAGAGAGTTTGAAGCACCTGAGAGAACAATTCAGTTACAGTTTGCAACAGCACGGGAAGCAGATCTTTGACTGCTGAGATAATCGCACCGGTTGCCTCCGGCAGAGCAGCCACTATATTTTCCAAAACCGGTACAATATTTTTAACTACAGCCTGAAAGGCATCCACAAGATTTTGTGTTAGGTTCGTCATATCAGCGTTCGCATTGCCAAGTCCTGCTATAAACGAACTTAGAGAGGCTTGTAAAAGACCAATGGAACCGCTGATGGTCTGGGTAGACTCTCTTGCGAAGTTTCCAGCATACTGTTCGGTTTTTTCAAAAAACATCTGCATGGCGATCTCGGCCTTTTCGGCATTGGTTGCGCTATTCCAGGCAAAATCCAGCCCTTTTGCAAGAGCATAAGCTTCGATGGTAGTGGCGTTCATGGCGACACCCAGATTATCCATCATGGTGAAGTTACCCTTGGCTGCGCCAGCGATGGATTCCATGGCAGTCTGCATGTCAATGCCCATAACCGAAGCCATATCTGCCGCCCGTTGCATGGCCTTCTCGGTAAGTTCCAGACTTTTTTGCTGATCGACACCAGCACCCTGAAACAGTGCGCCCATTTTGTTGGCGGTGGCAAGGTACTCGGATTGGGACAAGCCCAGATTCTTGTAGGCTTCTTCTCCCGTTTTTTGGATACGTGCAGCATATTCGCCAAACACAGCTTCAGAACCGCCAAGGTTCTGCTCAAGCTCACCAAACTGCTCCACGACCTCTTTTCCCAGCTTGATGGCAGCCGCGCCCGCTGCGGTCGCTGCAGCACCCATAGCCGCGCCAACACCTTTAAGAACGCTGCCCAGCTTCTCAAATTTCGAGCTGGATTTTTCGGCATTGTCTCCACTTTCCTTCAATTCGTCCCCAAGTTCGTCTGCACTTTCAGCAGACTGTTCGAGCTCGCGCTCCATTTTGTTCAGTTCGGCTTTTGCATTATTAAGCTGTATTTGCCACGACTGAGTACGTCTGTCGGTTTCTCCGAAAGATGAGGCGGCATTGGCAAGGGCTTTCTCCAAAGTAGCTATTTTTTCTTTCTGCAATTCGATCTCTTTGTTAAGCACCTTGTTTCTTGCAGTAACAGCTTCAACTGACTTATCCTGCTTGTCGAACTGAGATACGACCAGGTTCATTTCGCTACCCAGTACCTTAAAACTTTGATTGATCTCACGAATGGCGTTTTTAAATTCCTTTTCGCCTTCAATCCCGATCTTCAGGCCAAAATTGTCTGCCACATAACCGCCTCCTTTCCTGCAAAATTTTTAAATTCCGTAAGGTATCACATCATCAATGGTAAGCATACGCTTTGGTTTCGCCAGCCCTAAAAACTGCTTATGGCACTCCCATAAATCAAGCAGGTACCCAATAGGCATTAGCCATACTTCATCCTCTGAACGGTTGAGCTGGACAGTGCCGTAATATAAAAGCCGAGTGAACAATTCCTCATCGCTCACTCGGCCGGTGTGTTTTTTAAGTCATCCTCACTTTCAACATTTCTTTTGGTACCCTTGAACATTGCTTCCATGATAGCGTCTTTATATGCTGCCAGTTCCAAAGGAGATGTGAGAAGTTCCACTGTCTCTTCAGTCAGGAGTTCACGCTTATCCTGATTTTTAAGGTTGTGTATCAAAATGCTCTGGTTAGCCAGCAGTGTAATCAGCCATACCACTTCGTCAAGAGCCATCTCGAAGTTCTCGGTTTTCATCAGTTTCGTGCCGAGGTTTTCAAGACCGCCGTACCTTTTTGCAATCTCCTTTGTCGCTTTAGTGGTTAGAATAAGCTGATATTCTTCATCGCCGATTTTGATAATTGCGCTTCTGTCATTATCCTGCATTATTCGCTGCCTCCTCCCACAGCAAATACCGGCTCATAAACTTCCGTATACCAGCCGGTAATAGTTTCAGGCGATACACCGGGATCGTCTTCGCTGACCTCTGCCTTCCAAGGGTGCTTTCCCTGGCCATCTGGTTTGTTACGTCTCATGACTGTCCCTTCAATGGTGGGTGTCGAAAAGGTAATGCTATCACCTTTCGTTTGCAGATTTGTTGCCGGGATGCCGAATTTCACCCTGTAAAGCCAAAAATACCTGTACTTGCCGTTAGCTTTCTTGGCTCTAAAGCCAATTGCCACAGGCGCGCCTCCATCCTCGCTGGTGGAAATCAGCACCTTATTGTCATCAAGAGTGGCTCCCGTCAAAACCTCAGCAGCGTCTACTCCGATATCTGCAACACCAAGAGTCAGTGTGCCGCTTTGAAATTCCTTGACCACTTCTGCCGCCCCGTCATCGGCATAAAGTGTCGCCTCTGCCAGCTCCACAGAAAGTTCTGCCGTAATAGCCTTAGCCAGCGGAACAGGCGTGGCGTATGTCTCTTCTCCGTTTTCATTCTCAGTTATTTTGGCATAATATAACCTGTCCAGTCCGATTGTGGCCATGTTTTTCATTCCTCCTTTACTTCATATTCTTTTGCCACATCAATGGCATAGTGGTGATAGCCGGTATCGTCCTCATGGCCTATATACCGCCTGTCGGTAATGGTAAAGCCTGCTTGAAGCAATGTGTTCACTATTTCGTTTTTACGGGCAGTGTAGTTTCCCTTTATAAATAAAGACAACCTTACCTCCTGGGTTTCTACCTGAGGCTGGTTGTCTGCAAAAACTTCAAATGTATCTGTCATCGGAGTAATGACAAGGTACTCATCTGGCGGTACACCGCTAAATACCCCGGTTTCAATGGGGATACCCAAACCATCCAATAACGAGTTTAATTCTGACAATATGCTC
This sequence comes from Thermincola sp. GK-1, assembly GCF_059412445.1. NCBI lineage: Bacteria > Bacillati > Bacillota > Clostridia > Eubacteriales > Thermincolaceae > Thermincola > Thermincola sp. GK-1. Next base: position 60,541 of record NZ_JBSQAT010000008.1, on the reverse strand, counting down.
ATATACGACCCAGCTCCTGTTCCAGTCTTGACTTCATTACTTCGATGCAGGACTTCCTTGTAGCTGATTTTGCCGGTTTCAAAAAGGGCCTTGGAGGCTGCCCGGACTTGCCATACTCAATAATATTAGCAATCTTCGCATTGCTTTCCCCATCCTTCCTTGGTTCAGTAAAGCCGATTTTTATGTTGTGGTTTCCATCCCTGTCCTGTTTGGCAGGAGAAAGTCCCAAAGCATTTACCAATTCACCGGTTGCTCTGGACGGATATTTAGTGCCGCTCCCGATAACTGACTGAAGATTGGACTTTACTTTTGAAAGAACCACTTCCCCGCCTGCTTCCAGCACCTTAGGTATGATTTCGTCTGTTCTTTCTCCAAGTCTGGATAACTTGAGCAAGAACTGTTCCGGCATTTTAACTTCCACCTTAGCCACGTTGCAGCCCCTCCTTTTATGCTTTGCTTGATTTCACCTTTTCCGCAAGCACCTCAATATACATTCCACGTCCTTTTACATCCTCAACACTTATAATGTTGTACCTGCCATCGCTGCAAACGAGTACAAGATCTGTGGTAACTTCCAGGTTAGGTATCCTACGGAAGCGGAACAGGGCAGACGCCTGCGAAAACGCCGCCCTGTTTGCCCATTTTTCACTGCCATGCCTATCTTCCTTGTATGCCCTTACCGAAGCAAGAATGACATCACCTTTTTCAGTAAAACCCTCACTATCCTTAACCGGCTTGACTGAGATAATGTCCACGAAAGTTTTCATTTTCCCAAGGCCCATATTTACACCTTCCAATCCCGGTCGAGCCGCAGCAATAGATTAACTGTATTCCATACCTGCTGTCCAGCCTGCACACTATCCCCAAAAAAGCCAGCCGTCGAACCATCCCTGCTTTCATAAAAATGACTCGACAGCATAATGACAGCCTGCTCAGTAGTAGGCGGCATGGGGTTTTCGGTATAATATCCTTCCGGCTTTTTCTGGTAACTTTCCGCATAGGCCACTGCGGCTTTGATATACTCTTGTAAAAGTGCGTCATCTTCGCTGTGCTGCAATATGAGGTTTGCTTTAACCTTCTCCAAAAGTTCCATGCCGCAGCACCTCCGTTTTCATTAAGTTGATTTCTGCTGCAGTATCTTGACTGCTTCAGCCAGTACCAGCTTGCCATCTACACGCTGGGTTGCCATGAATCCAACTTGTCCGGTCGCAGCATACAACTCATTAAGCCGCTTAAAAACCCTGCCTTGACGGTCTGCCACCCAGTAATAAGAAAAATCGCCGAATACAATCGTTTTTGCTCCGGCGGCAATGGCTGGCATAAATGCAGAAGTTTTAACTGGACGATTGAGGATAGTATCCGGTGTTCCAGCAGTTACAGAAGGCTGCCAGAGATACTGACCGTTGTTGTCTTTGAGCTTCCTTATAGCTTTAATTGTCGAATCATTCATAATGAATACAGCGTTCCTGCGGTACGGAGACTTTAGGCTGTAGAACAAGTCCATGATCTCGTCAAGGGTAATGGCTGTTGCACTCGCCGCAGTTACTCCTATCTCGCCACCGCCGTTATCTGCCAAGATACCGGTTGGCTTGCCAGATCCGTCACCGATAAAAAATGCTTCCTCCTCTTTTGCTCCGATTCGGCGGGCGAATTCTTTGGCTATATACTGCTCAAGGTTGAATACACTATCGTTTAACAATTCCTCTGACACCTTGATCATAGTAGCCAGCTTATATGCGCCGATGGATACCTGTGCAAAGGAGTCATCGCTTTCGGGAATCTGGCCTTCCTCATCCACCCAGGATGCAGTACCCTTGCTTGCCACCACAGGAATTTTCTTGTCACCGCTGGACGTGGTAATAACATTGGCAATCTGCCTAAAGATATTCTCCTCCTCCAGTGCTTCCACAAGAGTACGCTCAAAGTCGTCGGGAACAAGATATCCACCTTCGGTGTCCTCTCCAATCTGCAGCGCGTTGTGTACGTCATATTTGCGCCTGCCGCGCATCATGTTCCAGAAAGACTGCCTATACTCATCGCTGGCACGTCCGGTTTTTTCATTGTTGCCAGATATGGAAGTGGGTTTGTCTGTAATAGGAATATTCAACGGTTTTGACAGTTCCAAATCTATGGCAGCCTGACGTTCAAGACGCTCTATTTCTTTGCCCAGCGCAATAACGTCGGCTTCCATTTTTTCATAAGTCGCGGTATCCTCCGGTGAAAGCAGTCCGTCGTTCCCGCGTTTGCTGTCGAGGAAAGCTTTAGCAGCTTCCCATACTTTAGCGCGTTTTTCACGCAGTTCCAGTATTTTGCTCATAATCAAATCCTCCTTACGGTTTTATTTGGGGTCCCCGCTAAATCGCAGATTTAGTGGGGTAAAAGTAGAAAAAGCCGCTTTTCAAGCGACTCAATTGGTGTTCCTTTTGGTTTCTCTTTTGGTTTAAGCTTTTGCAGGATGGAATTTGTTACTGCCTGCCTGCTGAAGATCATTCCTCCTGATACTTCAAATTCGGATGGGAATGATTCATCCTCCATAAACAAGATTCCATCGGCAAAGCCAAGTTCCACCGCTTTTCTTGCGTTAAACCAGCTTTCTGCATCCATTAGGTGCGATATTTTTGCCCTGGAAAGCCCGGTTTTCAGCTCATAAGCGTTGATGATGGATTCCTTTATTTCTTCCAGCATTGCGATAGCTTTCTCCATTTCTTCTGTATCACCGATGGCTATTGTCATAGGGTTGTGAATCATCATCATGCTGACTGGTGACATAAAGACGTCACCTCCGGCCATAGCTATGACCGAAGCGGCGCTGGCTGCAATACCGTCAATCTTTACCGTCACTTTGCCTTTGTAATCCATAAGCATGTTGTAAATTTGATTAGCTGCAAATATATCTCCGCCAGGGCTGTTGATCCAGATCGTTATATCACCCTCTCCGGACAACAGCTCTGATTTGAACTGCTTGGGAGTTACTTCGTCTCCCAGCCAGCTTTCTTCAGCTATTGGGCCGTCAATATATAATGTCCGGCTGCCATCATCGTTTTGTATCCAGTTCCAGAAGCGGCGAACCGGTTTTGGTTTTTGCGATTTGTTCAACTTTTGATCCCTCCGTTTCAGCATTGTTTTTGCCTGCAAAGGCACCTGCATCGGCAAGCCTGGTCATGTTACCGTTAACAAGATACAGATCTCCGCCCAACTCCGCCGGAATCCGGTTCATGTCCTCAAGCTCGCGGATATCGTTAGCAGACATCCAGCCGTTCTGGCGAGCTACAGCATAACCATTCATGCGGCTTGCATAATCACCGCGCAGAAGGCCATCTACATTGAATTTGACAAAGTATGCCCGCTTCTCTGATGGTAAAAGCAGCGCTTTTTGGAGAGCCTGTTCCCAACGCACCACCCACGGGTCAAGCGTGTATTTAACAAATTCCAGAGATTGCTGTTCGATGTTTGAAAAGCTTGACTTTTCAAGATCTCCAACCATATGGGGAGGTACTCGGAATATCCGAGCAATTTCATTTATCTGAAACTTTCTTGTCTCTAAAAACTGTGCCTGTTCGGGTGGAATGCCGATTGGTTGAAACTTCATTCCCTCTTCCAGAACTGCAATGCGATGAGCATTGGCACTTCCTTGATAAACAGCGTTCCAGCTTTCCCGCACCTTTGCCGGATCCTTTAGTACACCGGGATGTTCCAGAACGCCACCCGGATTTGCTCCGTTGGCAAAAAAGGATGCACCATACTCCTCACAGGCAATAGCCATGCCTATGGCGTTCTTGGCCATAGCAATAGGGGAGTATCCGATCAGTCCGTCAAAACCGAGTCCCGGGATGTGAAGAACCTCCTCACTTCGTAGGTAAATAAGGCCTGCTTTTGGATTAACCCTGCTCTCATCGCTGTCGCGCCGATAAGTGTAAAACAGTTCTCCATTTGGAGCCCTGTCTACCGTCATTTTGTTTGGCAAAAGTGGATAAAGCGCCAGCACTCGTCCGGAACCGTCCCTAATAATTTGAGCGTAAGCATTTCCCCATAAAAGAAGATGACTCATCAGTGTTTCTCGGAACACGAATGAAGTCATCTCAGGGTTTGGTTCGTCATGGAGTAAATAATAGAGCGGGTGGGTCAACGCTTTTTCTTTGCCACCGTCTTCTTTATAGCGGTACACATGAAGCGGAAGCCCGGCGATGGCTTCTGCAAGTATCCTTACACAGGCATACACTGCCGTTGTCTGCATTGCAGTCCGCTCATTGACAGCTTTTCCGCTGGATGTGCCGCCGAAGAAAAAGCTATATGCATTACCGAACAGACTGTTTTTCGGCTTATCCCTTGCTTTGAACAAACGGGAAAATACACTCATATGATCAACAGCCCCCTTTCATCATAAATTGATCCGTTGCGTTCATCCCCGTCATGCCTTAACGCGCGGTCAAGCGCCATAATTAACGCTACCGCACCATCTATTCTCTCGGTGGATTTTTCTTTATCCGGCTTAATGTTTCCGGCGGGATCGGTTTTGACATAGATATTGTCCATCATCCACCGCAGTACTGGATTACCACCATGGGCGATGCGTTCTTCCAATGTCAGCTTCATCAACTCTTTTGTAGGCGGCGACATATCCTTGAAACCCTGACCGAATGGAACAACCGTAAACCCCAAAGCCTCGAGGTTTTGCGTCATCTGAATTGCGCCCCAGCGGTCAAAGGCTATTTCCTTAATGTTATATTTCATTCCGATTTCCTCAATAAAGGTTTCGATAAAGCCATAATGCACGACGTTACCCTCAGTGGTATATAAAAAGCCTTGCCTCTCCCAGACATCATAAGGCACATGATCTCTCCGCACACGCTGATCAATATTCTCCTCCGGTATCCAGAAAAAAGGTAGAATCTGATATTTATCAGATTCATCAAGCGGTGGAAACACCAGCACAAAGGCGGTAATATCGGTAGTAGATGACAGGTCAAGTCCTCCGTAACAGGTTCTGCCGCGCAATTTTTCTGCATCAACAGGAAACGCACACTTATCCCATTTATCCATTGGCATCCAGCGCACCGATTGTTTCACCCACTGATTTAAGCGGAGCTGACGGAATAAATTTTCCTCTGCAGGATTTTGCTTGGCATTTTCACAAGCCACCCTCAATTTTTCGATGTCGACTGTAATGCCCAGTGACGGGTTAACCTTTCTCCATACCTTTTCACTTGTCCAGTCATCGGTATCGGCTGCGCTGTAGATAACAGGGTAGAAAGTCGGATCTATCTTACGCCCTTGAAGAATATCCTCAGCCTTTTGATGTACTTCCCAGCAGATGGAATTGCGGTCTGTGCCAGCAGTTGTGATCAGGAAAAACAGCGGTTGTTTTCTTGCATCGCCAGATCCGTGAAGCATTACATCATAAAGATCCCTGTTTGGCTGAGCATGAAGTTCGTCAAATACCACACCATGGACGTTTAGCCCATGTTTCGTATATGCCTCCGCTGAAAGCACCTGATAAAAACTGCCTAACGGTTTATAAACCAGCCGCTTCTGTGACAGCATTGGTTTAATTCGAGATTTTAATGCCGGACACTGTTCCACCATATCTACTGCAACATCGAAAACAATGGATGCCTGCTGACGATCAGACGCACATCCATAAACCTCGCCACCATGCTCGAAATCACCACAGGTAAGATATAAAGCAATTGCCGCTGCAAGTTCGCTCTTACCCTGCTTTTTTGGAATTTCTATATAGGCAGTGTTAAACTGCCTGTATCCGTTAGGTTTCAAGATTCCGAATATATCCCGGACAATCTGTTCCTGCCAGTCAATTAATTCAAAAGGCATTCCATACCATTCACCCTTGGTATGCTTCAGGCAGTTTATAAAAGTAACAGCGGCATCCGCCGCTTCCTTGTCATATCGAGAACCTTCCGCCATAAACTTGGTTGGTTTATATCGTTTTAACTTCCGCAGCTTTGCCGCCTCCTTTCCTAAAATTGAGCAAGAAAAAAGGAACCTCATGGATGAAGTTCCTCTCCTTAGTGGATTTCTATGAAACTTGTTACGTTATAAACGTTATCGTTTGCCTGTCAGGATAAACTCGGCATATTCTTTCTTGTGTTCATTAAGAAATACTACTAATTCATAAAACCCCATTTTATATGCCTCTTCCTGTACTCTTGGCAAGTCAAACATATTACAGGCACCGCTGTCCCGCATGGCCATAATCTGCCGATAAATCTTATCAGTTATCAGATTCTCGTTACCCATGTCCTACACCTCTGACTTCTCTGCCGCTGAAATTGAATCTCTTACCGCTTTATTGAGAAATGAAATATCAAAACCCGCATCTATATAGCCCTGCCGAATCACCTCGTAATAGTAACGACCCGGTGCTCCCAAAGGTCTACCTTCATTCATGATATACACCATTGCGGGTACCCACTGCCCTTTGAAACGTACCTTAACCGTTTCTTTCCGGTATAGATGCGGATAACCTTCATATCTGTCCAGCGCCTTCTCATCATTAGGCATGATTCTCCAAAGCAGTACTGGTACTCTTTCACCTTTTTGTTTTTCTATTGTCGCTACTGCGCCGCCATTCCCTCCTCTGAATAACAGCCGGTATCCTGTGAGTTTTGCACTCCCCAGCACTTTTGCCGTTGGGCAGCGGTATGCCATCTGCCTTAAGTTCAGATTGCTTCCGTATGCTAAATATATGGTTCCTTTTTCTTTGCTCATCGTATCATCCTCCTTGTATTTACCAAGGCAGAGGCGGAGATCCACCCCTGCGCTTGTCTATCTATGCTGCCCGAAACCGCCATGCTGCGTTACCATCAAGGTGTTTGCAAAGATGCTCCCGGCAGTTTTTGAACTCATCACCAATAAGTCCAATGCGGTTGAGATATGTCCGCATGGCAAACTTCTCATTTTCAACCTGTGGCTTCTTGCTGGAAGCGCATTTTTGGGTTAATGCCTGATGGTTTAACGCAAGGGCAAGCACTATGTAGCTTCTAATTTTTCCCGCATGAAGTTCGCTGTTAAAGCCTCGAAGCTCAATTGTTCCATTGCCGTTAAAAAAGCTGTGCAGGTTGAGAAAATGGTACCTGCTATTGTGATAATGGGTGCTTCGGCTTTCGCTGTAACCCTCGTACCAGATGCTCTCAATCGCAGCCATGGTTTTGGGCTTACGCCTGTTCATCTTTTCAACCAGAGTCTCATCCATCTTCTTGCAAAACCGCATCCTATCCGGCTCAATCTGCAGTGCCTTATAGAAAAGGTCGTTCTTGCTGGCGATAATGTTGATAAAATTACGGATGCTTCGCGGCGTGTGGTTTGCCCCGTCTATATGGATATGGATTCCGCAGCTTGTGTTTGCAAAACCTCCCGCCTTGCGGAGCCTCCTTATCAATTCCTGCAGGGTTTCAATGTCCTCGCGGTATGTCAGTATCGGACTTACCAGCTCGACACTGTATTCCCGGCCTGCCGCTGCAATCCGGCCGCTTTCCTTTTTCTGAGTCCGGATGCTCCCGTCGCTCATGAATTTCCATATCCGTCCATCCGGTGCAATAACCTTTTGGGTATCGTAATAATCTCCGCTGGATTCAATCCTTCCTCCAAGAAAAGCTGCTGCAGTTTTTGCCGCCTGTTTTCTTGTAATCCCCGTCAATTCTACCTCGATTCCAAATCTCGTTGTAAGCATTGCGCTTTCTCCTCGCTTTCTCTGTGTTTTTTGCCCTTTGGCAGTGTACATTAGGCCATTGAAAACACAGGATAGCAAGGCAATTCTGCATGAGTTTCCGCTGGATTTTGGACGATTTTCCGCATCTTAATTTGTGTACATTTACAGCTTTCTGATCATATCTACACCATAAGCTACACCCAAAGAAGAACCGCAGTCCCAGTCAATATGAACAGTTCCGATATCATCCACATAAGAGACTGTTCCTTGGTCTCCCGGTTTCAGCTTAGAATACGGATCATCCATGTAGATAAGCTCAACGCGTGTTCCCGGCGGATACTGCTCTTTAAGGCGAAGGACTGTTTCTTTTGAAGGAAAGCCTCTTGCACTCATAGCTCGTCCTCCTCTCCAGGATAATATGCGGCATACTTTGGATAATCTCTACCATCCGGCATTACCAACACTCCATCAGACCGTCCCCGCTGCTTAACCAGCAAGCAAAGCCATACTCCATCCTCGTCAATTCTGCAAAGCCCTTTGTTTTCCTCAATAAATGTGCGGTCAACGCATAGGTCGGCAACGAAGTTGTCATAGTCAATCTTTGAAAGCTCAATGGTCTTCACAACTGCGAATCGTTTCCTCGTCTCATACCGATGCGGCACCTTTAGATCCTCAATCCTAAACGGATGCTTGACAAAGAAGGCGGTGCTATAAAAATCATTCATTCTCATCCACCGCCTTTGCTCTGCCTTTCCGGTACGCCCCGTTGCCTGACAGCCTTGAAAGCAGCACCTTGCGTTCGGTTTTGAAATCATCTCCTATAAATCCCAACCTAAGCAGGAAACAGCGAAAAGCATATTTTTCATTATCTGCCGGTTTTTCAATGCGCAGCACATGCTTCTGAGCTTTTGCCTGTTCTGCCATCTGCTTTGCCAGCGTTATATAGGTCTGCACTTCATCAGCATTTAAAGTCGCGTTCCAAAAAGGGAAAGCAATCTCATCATTTTCAGCGAATACTTCAAGTTCCCGGTCAAGCGACAGTGCTTTCTTAATCAACGTCTCTTTGCTGGCCAGCATATTTCTAAGGTTTTCAAGGCTTGTCTCGCCAAAGCCCTCCAAAGAAAGAGTAATTGTCATGGTTCCCTCTGCAGATAAGCCCGCCATATTCAGCGCGTCAATAACGGGACGGATGCTTTTGATTTCATCAAGACTGATTTTCGGCGAGTGAACCACACTGTCCCTGTCTACCGTCCAGCTGCCAGCAGTGCTCCCGTCGTTTACCTCATACGCAAAACCCGGCGCTCCGGCATAGCGCACCCCGCCTTCAAGAGCTTCAGCAATGACTGTGGCAATGGCTTTCCTCTCCTGACCGACAACCTTCTGTGAAAAACGAAAGCTATTATTGCTCATGCCGTTCACCTCCCCTCAAATAAGCTAAACCATTTCTGATTCCCATAAAAAATCCCACCTTTCCTTTTTGGTGGGGTACATTAACGCTCTGTTTTGAGGGGAAAGCAAGGACATTTTTAAGCAATCTGTGTTTCAGCGTAAGGAATTTTTTCGCCACCTGACAGCAGGAATACTAAATCTGCTCCAAATTGTGAAACATAGCGCTTTACAATCACATCGCAGTATTTCGAGTCAAGCTCCATCATAAAACAAACCCGCCCGGTCTGCTGTGCCGCAATCATTGTCGTACCAGAACCACCGAACAGGTCAAGAGTTAAATCTCCAATATGGGAACTATTGAGCATTGCCTTTGCTACAAGCGATACCGGCTTCATGGTAGGGTGCTCCTCCGATACTTTAGGACGGGGTATCTCCCAAACATCTGACTGTTTACGGTCTTTAAGCGGGCAAAGGCGTGTTCCTTCAAGCCAACCGTACCAGATCGGCTCGTACTGGGTATGATAGTCCTTTCTTGATAGTACCAAGCTGTCTTTTTTCCATATAATTGTGCTCGACCAGTGATACCCTGCCTCTCGCATGACGTTCATCAAACTGCCCCATTCCTGAGCACTCATTACCACATAGGTCATGCATCCGGCTTCAGAAACCTCTTTCATGCATTTAAAAGCGCGCAATAAAAAAGCGCCGAATTCTTCGGTGCTCATATTGTCATTTAGAATTTGTCTTGGCTTCCAGCTTGGATGCCTGGTATCTGAACCGTAATCAACATTCCATGGTGGGTCGGTGAAAACAAATCTCGCCTTTTGTCCGTTCATCAGCTTTTGCACATCTGAAAGCATGGTGCTATCACCGCACATCAGACGGTGGTTGCCAAGTACCCATATGTCGCCCTTTTTGGTAACCGGAGTTTTAATCTCTGCAATTGCCTTTTCTGTATCGAAATTATCCTCTTTGACATTAGCGGCTGTTTTATCACGGAACAACTCATCAATTTCCGCAGCATCAAACCCGGTAAGAGAAACGTCAAAACCATCTTCATTTAAATCCATAAGCAGATCGGTCAAAAGCGGAATATCAAACTCACCACTGATTTTATTCAGCGCGACATTGAGCGCCTTTTCCCGCTGTTCATCCAGATCAACTACAACACAGTCGATCTCCTTATACCCCAAAGCTGTAAGTACTTTATAACGCTGATGTCCGCCGACAATATTCCCGGTGCGTTTATTCCATATGACCGGCTCTACATATCCAAACTCTTCAATAGACCGACGTAATTTTTCATATTCGGGGTCACCAGGCTTTAAATCTTTCCGCGGATTATATTTAGATGGTTTTAGTTTTTCTGTTGGTATTTTCAGTATATCCATAAATCTTAACCCTCCAGTTTGATGGCTTTTTCACCGGTGAATTCCTCCCAGCGCTTAACAGCTAAATCACAGTAAACAGGAGATAACTCCATTGCGTAGCATTTACGCTCGGTCTGTTCAGCCGCAATTATAGTGGTGCCGCTGCCTGAAAACGGCTCAAGCACAATACCGCCTTTGTCGCTGTGCATTTTGATGCACCGCCATGGAAGCTCCACAGGGAACATTGCAGGATGCTCCTTGTTTGCCCGGACAGTGGTCATCTCCCATATCCCAGCATAGCCCCATTTCTTGCGTTCTTCCTTTGTAAGCCGTTTCACAAATTTATAACTGTGTCCCGCAAAGGCTGAAAGCCATACATATTCCTGATCGTTATATTCCTCAACTTCTCCTTTATTGCTGAAGGCTGAAATATACTCATACTGCTGAACCGGCTTGTTTGAAACAAGATGATAAGGTCCTACACCGAAATTTTGCCCTTGTTTCTTCCAAATGCGGATCCAGATAGGGCGGTAACCATTGTCCAAAAACATATTCACACTGTAAACACTGGTGGGTTCAATAAACTGAGAGCCGGTGGCATAGAGATCACCTAAGTTCCAGCAGACAATATCTGCATACCTGCACAGGTTTCTAATCACTGGGCGTACTGTCTCGAACCATGGCTCAATCCCGGCTTTTTCATATTCTTTGCCTACCCCATATGGAGGGGAAGTCACTGCCATCTGTGCGTGACACCCTTCCATCAACTTCTCAAAATCCTCATCCTTAGTAGAGTCGCCGCACATCAAGCGATGATTCCCGAGAAGCCAGATGTCGCCCCGCTTCGTTACAGGTTCGCGCTGCACAATTTCCTCATGCGCTTTATCTATGTCAAAGCTGTCTTGTATCGCCTCTTTGGAGTACCATCGGTTAAGCAGTTCGTCTATTTCAGAAGCGTCAAACCCTGTAAGCGAAACATCAAAAGCACCTGCGTCCAACTCAGCCATCAGCTCGGCCAGTTTATTCTCGTCCCACTCTCCCTGAATCTTATTAAGAGCAAGATTAAGCGCTTTTTCTCTCTGCGGGTCAAGATCCACTACAACGCAGTCTATCTCAGTCTGTCCCAAGTCCAGCAAAACCTTTAAGCGTTGATGCCCGCCTACCACATTGCCCGTCTTTTGGTTCCAGATAACAGGCTCCACATAGCCAAATTCCTCTATTGACCGTTTTAGCTTTTCATATTCCTTATCGCCAGGTTTTAAATCCTTGCGCGGGTTGTATGCTGCTGGATTAAGTTTTTCAACAGATATTTTTTGTATGTTCATTCTGCGTTCTCCTGTTCAATATTTTCTTAAGACCCTTTTTTGCGCCCTTACAATCTCCGTTTATTACTTGTCCCCGCAGAGTCTTAAACTGCTGCTTCGTTAAATGGTCTTTATATTTTCTTAGTTCCCTAAGAAAGATTGAATTTGTTTTATGCATCAGCCACCCCTCCTGGCTGTCAGTAGTTTTTCCATAACATCATCGTGAGGAGTAGCCCCCTTGTATTCGGTAGCACAGTTTTCCCGCACGACTTGATAAATTTGATACCACAGGTTATTGGCCTGTTTCATAAAGCTTTGACTCATAGCCACATAAGGTGACGGGATGGCATTGCCAGTTGTCGGATGCTTAGCAAGAAAGCCAAATTCAGTGATACATTCCTCGCACTGGATCCACCGCGCCACACTCTGGGCATATTGCTCTATAAGCTGCGCAGGGATAAGGTGAACACACCTGCGTTCCTTAAGCCACTGCCATGTTTTTTCGTATATTTCCACCGCCAGTGTTGTTTTTCCGTTCTTCTGCTTTGCAGCAAGATAATCCCTTGGTGGCGGCATGCTCTCTCCTTCCAGTTCCGCAGCATCCGTAAACTCCATTACCATGAGCTTTCGTCTGCCGGGGTTTCCTTCCAAAATCTTATCCGCCAGAGGCTTTTTCTTCTGTCCTGCACCGATACGTGCCCCGCCGCGGTTGGTACCGTCCTTTGCCATACACATCACCTCGATTCATGTAAAAATAAACAGGGGATATACCCCGTTTGAAACTGCGATTTTTCGCGCGTGACCCCCCGCCCGTTGCACAAAACTACTCCGCCAGAGATTTTGACCCCCCTACCGTCTTGCCCATCGTTCTCCTTCGCGAGCAGTGAGCGATGAGTGACATTGTTTGCACAGGCTCATAAGGTTATTGTCTGCATTGGTTCCGCCTTTGGATAAAGGGATAATATGATGTACCTCTTCGGCTGGTGTAAGCCTTCCGTACTTTTGGCACTCCTCGCAAAGCGGATGCTCTGAGATATATCTGTCCCTGATGCGTTTCCATCTCCGGCCATAGCGTTTTCTTGTTTGGGGATCTCGTTCGTATTTGTTGTAATAAGCATCCATTTGCCTTTGATGCATGTCACAGTACCTTCCGTCCGTCAGTTCAGGACAGCCAGGAAAGGAGCAAGGCCTTTTTGGTTTTCTTGGCATCTGGCCACCTCCTTTACGCGTATAAAAAAGCCCTCACAGGTTCATCCCATGAAGGATTATCTATAATTTTTCACAATACCATTATATTTGGATTTATAATGAATTTCATCTCATAAAAATCTCATCTGGAATATTGAACAACACATTTGCTATTTGCCCATGGCATCCTGCCATTATAATATTTATCCGAAATATACCGCTGCATATCGGGTGATAAAGCTGCAAGCAAAAGATAAGCCTTTTTTCTATCTTCCTCTAACTCCTGGGTGCTTTTATAGAAGGAACATTTATCTTGCAAGCACTTGTGTACAGTCAGGATATTGCAGCCATTCCTTCCGTTACCGCCAAAACAATTATCGTACATCTTTCTTCACTCCCGTTTTATGTCATAAGAAAAAGCCCCGAAGGGCTTATGCGTTTTAATGTCATTTTTTCACGATATCATTATATATTGGATACCTGTGTTTTACATCTCATAAAAATCTCATTACTACTTCCCGTATAAAAGCAGTGCCAGATGATTAAGTGCCTTGTCCTTCCTACGGTACACCTGTGCTCTTTCAAGAAACAGCTTCTCTCCGATGTTTGCTACAGCTTCTGTCTTGCTCACATCATTAACAAAAAATTCTGTCAGTATAAACTGTTCTTCCTCCGGCAAGGCGTCCCAAGCAGGCTTGAACCATTCCATATATTCCAATGCCCGTCTATAACGTTCTTTCAACACATCAATCTCGTCAAGGCAAGCAGCAAGGCGTTCTTCGCCGCTTTTGGGATTGTGTTTGCCCGGAACTCCGGTAATCTTTGCACTATGAGGGCTTGTCATACGGGTTTCAATTTCATATATATCCTCATCACTGTGTTCGATAATGTACTGCATGCTGCTGTAATCTTTCAAAGCTTCAACAGCAGCCGCTTTTTTATCTAAATACTGCCATGCAATCAGCATATCGCACCTCCAAAAATCAAGATAAAAACCTTGATCTTTGAAGCAGTGTGCTTTTTTGCGTTGCTTTGCAGTGCTTTGTTTCCTTGTTCGTTATGTCTTCGTTCTTTATAGAAGGCCATGCTTTTCCAAAATAGCCTTCACCTCATCTACCGAATGGACAACCGCTGCCACACCTCCGGCATTGAGGATTTTCCTTATAGTTGCTTCCTGCAGTTTTGTTGTCTTTCCCGATGGGGTTTTTACTTCAAAAGCTATAAACCGCCCATTTACACAGGCAATAATGTCTGGTATCCCCGCTGTCCCGTACATACCACCATGTTCCTTCCAGCAAAAGCATCCCGGTACTGTCTTTAAGTACCGCAGTACTTTAGTCACAATACTCTTTTCGGACATAACCGCTTATCCTCCAAAAATGTTACCTTTTCCCCTCTTGTTACCCCGGTATTTCTAAAAAGGCAACTTCTCAAACCCGCTTTACAAGCGCATTTGAGGATTTTGTTACCTTGTTACCTCTTTTTTGGGGTAGGTATAGACACAAATATTTATATTTTTTTATTTTTATTTTTCAAAAAATAATTTCATCTCTCGCGCGTATATATAAAGTTGAGGTAACAAAGGTAACATAGGTAACAAGTGGCTATTCATCAGCGTTTCGGGTGTTACCTTTTTGTTACCTTGTTACCTTTTTTGAGGTTAAAGAGGCTCAATATCTGTGATCTCAAAGCCGCTCACATCGCATCGCTCTTTCAATATCGAAAAATCAAGAGCCCACGCTTTCTTAGTTTCGTTCCCGAAACGCATCGTTTTATTGCTCTCCAGAAAAAAGTCACTTTGCCTCAATTGCTTCAGAAACTGGTTATACGGAAGACATTCACCTGTGATTGCATAATCGCGTCTGTACTTGGTATAGCGGTCATATACATCACAGAAACGAATCCCGATAACATTGCCTCCTTTATCAAAAGTGTAGTCTTGATTCGGAGCCAGTTTCATCCGGGCCATGATTTCCAGCGTCTGTTCTACAATAGTCTTGTTGTTGCTGCCGCCATCCAGCAAGTATTCCTGCACACCGTTTTGAAGATATCGAATACACGCCCCTTTGTTAATGGGAAACACTTCAGACCATGTAACATTAAGGAATTCACACAGTTTGTTTACTAGGCTCAATCCGGCATAGCAACAGGCGAGATTATTGACGATACGAGATGGAAACTCATCAGATATCTCTGACTTTGCTTCCTCATACCACTTCTCTGCCTCAGCAACCGATACTCTGAGTGCTATATCCAGCAGGCTCCGACCGAAGCTGCCAAGCAGATCCGCTTTTGCACACAGCTTATAAAATGCTTGTCTATGGCTGGCTGGTTTTAAGTCCTTCTTGCTGAATAGCAATTCTATGCTCCGTTCTCTGATGGCCGCTTCATCCGGCGATTCCTCACCAGCTACAATAATAGGCGCCAACAGTTCATAAGTAACAGCACTTTGATCCGCCCTACCGCGGACACCTTCATGGCCGTCATATGCATCTCGAAGATGGTTGTATAAGGCATTTAGCCTTAACTTATCTATCTTTGAAGGCTTGAACTCATCCATCAACTGTGGTATCAGATTCGATGATGCAGATTCCTTCATCAGTGTAAATGCAGTAACCTGTGTAGCCGCGCGGATTTTACTGCACGAAAATACCGGCAGAATAACCCGCTCCAATGTATTACTTTTTCCGCTGCCTTGTTCTCCGACAAGCAATAAATGAGGAAACTTGATACCTGATTTTTTTAGATGCGGTTTGATAAAGCACCCGGCCACCCAGGCCATTACTGATACCGTTTTTATGGGTTCGTTATAGCTGAGGAGCCATTCACCAAGCATAATAAGCTGTTTCTTTGTCAATGGCTCAAAGGTTAGGATATCGGTTGTTATGCTTTTATACTTATCAAGCTGCACGATATCTTCAACAATGTTGCCTCCTGCTTCAATGGCACCATCCGTTGAAACATATACCATCCGCCCGCCATGCTCATAAATCCCAAGAGCCTTGACCCCTGTTTTCCTTACCCACTCCATTTCAGATATATAACCTTTCAGCAGTTCCAAATCTCCTTCTGAGCCAAAATAGCCTAAGGATATTGTCCGGCGGTTCAAGATATTTTTAAATTTTTGGATGTTATTGAAGTCGGTAGTCATAAATGTCTGGCGGTATATTTCATCACGAATTGTAATAAGATCAGCAGTCATCTGCGTTTCATCTTCCGATACAATCATCTCCACCGGTTGAATGATAAAATTTGTTATAGGATACACACTTTCGCCTCTGGTGCGGTAATACCTGCCCTCATGTTCAAAGATAACTGACTCGCTTTCGCGGCTGTATACGTTCTCTGTAACTTCAATGGCCTTATCCAGTGTCTCCTGCCCATATGTTGCTCCACTTGCATGATGTACCGTATCCCACTTTTCCCGGAATAACCCGGAATTTCTAAACAGCCTGTCCATCTGCTCTTTGTTTTTGCCTGACCAGAAAGCTAGCATACAGCAAAGGGCAAGGTCGGCTTCGGACTGGCTCGGATACCCTGCTTCCTGCCATTTTCCTTCCCATAGCAGATTAAATTCCTTATGGTTTTCGGCTGTCCGGGCTTTCTCCAGAATTTCTTCGTCTGTAAGCGGCTCTAGCTTAACCACCTTACTGTCTTTCTTGCTTTTTCCTCTCCGCTTTTTACTTTTGATATAATTCTCATGTATCCAGGCCAGTGCCCCGTTATCTTCAGCAATGTAATCAGGAGTCCCTGGCAGTCGTTCGCCAGTCATTGTGAAGTATCTGCTGTGGGCATACATTTCAACGCCGGTTTTAGTGTTTTTATTGCCCTTGGCAGGCATCTCCCCTTTATAGAAAATATGAAGCCCAGTTCCTGAAGGGCTGATTTCCGTATAGGACGGAAACCGCTCAAGGATATCCTTAGCGGTATCGCTTAATTCCCCAGTGTTTTTGTCGCGGCAGTGATCTATGTCTATCCCCACTAAACCTCCGCTTTTTGCGAATACAAAACCCAATCCGGTATAGAGGTATTGTTCTTTTGCCGCAATCGCATCGTCAAGCGTCGACCAGTCGTTTGGGTTAGTGCTTGAGGCTTTTCTACCAGTTAAGGGATTATAAGGGATTTTACTGTCTCTTCCGTCCTTTGTGTTTGGTTCCAGACGCCAGCAGATCCATTGCTTCCGGTTTGCCAATTCTTTAGGGAATGAGATGCTCATTTACACCGCACCTCCTCGCATCGTTCATTAAAATACCGGATCGGAATGCTGCGCTGCTTTGCCTTTTCAATCTCAATGGACATCCCTTTAGTAATTTTTCTGCCAAATACCCACACTTCTGAGCACTTTGACATCAATACCATGCCAAAGAACAATCCCAGATTTCGCATTTGTTCATCATCGTCGTCCATAAACTGCGGAAACAAGAGGTGCGGAGCAATAGGTATGCAATTCCTGCTCACTGCAAAGCGGCAGTACCCCTGAGCCTTACGGATATTACGTTCTATATCACCAGCATATGGACTGCAGATAAATACCATCGGTCTGTAAGGCGCTTTCCTGGCCTCTCGCTCAATCCTAAGCAGTGCTTCATAAGGTGTGGGGTCGTAATATCCTTCCGCGTTAAACTTGCTGATACTCATGGTATTACCCCCTGCCTATGCGCTTTTTTGTTCACGTTCGATTACAGGCAATATACCTTTCTTGTTTTTAAGAAGGTCATAGATAAATAGCCTTCCTTTTTGTGTCCAATATGTGTGCATTACGCTTCTTTCTGCATCAATAACGTGGGTCTTGGACTGCGTGTATCCTTGATCGGCGTACTCCTGATATAAAAGCCAGCAGTTTCCCATTTTGTACTGTACTCCAAGCTCATGAAGCAGCTTATTGAAAGCGCGGCCAGACATTCCGTAATCCTTGGCAATCTTGCTGATCGGCACAAGGCTTTTATTTTGCAATATGAGATCATAATAGCTCGCCTTGGGCTTTAACTCGCTGATAATCTGTTTATTCTTTGCATTTTCTATTTCCAAAGCTTTCCGTCTGTCGCGTTCTGCCTTTAGTTCGGAGAAAATCCTGATACCATACTCTGGATTGGAAATCATCTCTTCGATAACTTTATCCGTAGCATAGACTCCATGTTTTCTTATCGTAGGCAGCACTTCATCAAAGACCCATCTCTCAAAGCGTTCGGCTGCAGGAAGTTGGGATTTAACTATCAGTCTGAACAAATCACCTTCAGGAATATAATTTATGTTTATGGTTTTTTCAGGATTTTGCGGATGAGGTACCTCACGTTTTGTTAGGTACTTACAATGATCTATTACTGCCTTGTGTGGGTTACTGTATCCCAGCATCCTTGCACAATCTGTTGCAGGGAAGTATTCCTTTCCATCAATAACGAGTACTTTAAGTTCGCCAAATTCTGTATTCTTAAAAACCTGTAAATTATTCATAACATCAATCCTCCATTTCTTTCATTTCTCCAAAATTTCTCCCTACCGAAGCCTCTGCCACAATAGGTACATCAAATTCAGGGAAGGGTTGTGTTTCCATACACTCTTTTATAAAAACAACTGCTTCGTCCGCCTTGTCTTCCGGTAATTCAAAAACCAGCTCGTCATGTATCTGCAGTATAGGTTTCAGCCAGAGCCTTTCGGGAAGTCCACTGATGATGCGCCCACAGGCAAGCTTTAGAATATCTGCCGCTGTACCTTGAATAGGTGTATTTAATGCGCACCGCTCGGCAAAGGACTTCTTGCCCCAATCTGATGACCGAATTCCCAGCAGGTATCTTCGCCTGCCCAGCCATGTTTCTGTATAGCAGCTTACAGCAGCTCGCTTTTTAACCTCATCCTGCCATTTGGCAAGATCGGGGTATCCGGATTTCAAGTTTTGAATGATGGTCTCACATTCGGACAAAGTTGGGTTCAGCCCAGCTTTAAATTTAAGTGTTCTCTGTAAGCCAGTAGGAAACAGGCCATAGAACACACCGAAATTGCAGTTCTTTGCAATGGTCCTGCGCTCTTTATAATGTGGAGCATTTTTGTCTGCTGCCTCCTCAAAAGGAATGCGGTAAATAACAGAAGTGGTCTGAGCATGGATATCACCGCCAGTACGATAGGTTTCCAGCATACGTTTGTCCCTGCAATAAAACGCTCCGACGCGCAGTTCTATCTGTGAAAAGTCAAGGGATAAAATAGCCTTTCCTTCCGGTGCAATGATAAATTTCCGTACGCCTATTGGGTCATTGTCTTTCTGCGGACAATTCTGCATATTCGGGTTTCTTGACGCAAATCTGCCTGTCTCTGTCCCCAATGGTATAAGGTCCGGATGAATCCTGCCGGTATCCTCATCAATAAATCGAAGATAACCGTCTATATAGGTGGATTTGAGTTTGCCCCATTTGCGGTACTCTTGCACCAGATCAAATAAGCGATCAAGTTCAGGCCTGTTGGATTCACACCATTCTTTTAATAGGATCATGGTTTCATCATCGGCAGCTTCCTGATGTTTTGCGGTCGTTTTCATTACCGGAAGACCGAGATCCACAAAAAGATATTTTTTAAATGCTGAAGTTGAAGCATTTGCCCCAATCTCTACATTGCCGATAATTCCGGCAATATCTTTTCTGATACTGACAATCTTTTCTGCGGCTTCCGCTTGTTTCTTCAGCATGGCTGACTTATCCACCAATATGCCGTTATACTTCATTATCCCGACATATACTGATGTAGGCGATTCTACCTCTTCCACAATAGTTCTGTGTTTGGGTAAAAATCTATCAAACCACTGATTGAAAACATGATACAAGCGAAGAGTATAGTCGCTGTCAGCACAAGCATAGCGGACAGTCTTCTCATCCTGAGGGTTCAATTCATCGAAAAACCGACCTTCAGTAACCGTTGAGAATTCTGTCATTTCTGCTTTGCAGAGTGCAGGCGCAAGCGTTTTAAGTCCGCTGTCAGCAAGACTTCTGAACTCCCACTTGCTTTTTAATGTAAGCTGTGATGCTGCAATCGTGTCATAGCAAGGCTTTTGAAGGACGATACCTCTTGCGTAAAGGAACATAGACTCAAAAGCCAGATTATGAGCAACTTTTATTACATCTTTTGATTCGAATAGTAATTTCAGATAATCCCATATTGCCGCCTGGTTCTCTGCATTTCGCCCGCTACGATGTTTAAGTGGAACATATATAGCAGTCCCTTCTGATACTGAAAAACTGATCCCTGTAATATCTGCTTTATGAGCATCCAGAGCTGCACTTTTATCGTTCCTCCATTTATCGCGGGGTGACGTTTCAAAGTCGAAAGCAAATAGGACAGTGTTTTTCAGATACTCCTGTATTTCAGCCAGCGTATAAACACATTTGTATCCCATGCGGTTCTCCTTTCCGCCCTATCGGAGATAGAAAGTTCCTCTCCGATAGGGCAATTGATCACTTAAGCGGCTCTGTAATTTCACCTGTTTCAGGGTCTACATTTATTACCTCTTCACCGGCAGGTTCAGTGTCATGGCCGACTCGGGTACTGAATGCTTTGACCTGCTCGGAAAGCTTGGATATCAACGCATATTCGTCAGCGGTCAGATCCCGATCTACAGCAAACTGAGCCTGTGAATAGGTGATACCGCTTGAATTGGTCGCCTTTTTCAATGAAAAGCGGGTAACTACGCTGTTCGATTTTTTACCTTTAGAAAGCAGCCTTTTGATGTAGCGGGAAAACTCTTTCAACGATCCTGTTGGCAATGAGAGTATCAACGGGAAAATCTCCCCTTCACGCAGTACATATATCCTGCGGCGGTTCTTGCAAGCTTTGCTGCCGTTTTCCCCCGAACCGAACTGATTATATGGGCATTTGGCACAGCTTCCTCCGGGGTCTCCTTCGCCGGTTATACCATCAAAGCTTCCGCAATCCGGTGGGTTACTGCCTCCGGTATACTTGTCCTTGTAGTATGCATAAAGTGGATGATGATAAAGAATTACCGCTGAGAATTCCTTGACAGTATCAGGTTCTCCGGGATTTTCCCCGGGCACTTCAAATACTGTGCTGCCTGCGGACGGGATTTTTATGCGTTCAAAAGTCATGTCAAGACCGTCAAGTTCTGATGCCATTGCCTCGTCAAGATTGAAATTAGCGAGCTGAAGAAAACCTGTATTTTCGTTAATAGTTACGAGTTCATTGTTTTTCATGCTTTTATACCTCCGTAATTATGAATTTGGAATGTAATCTATATCATTGTTCTTTGAAGCATTGTTCTTCGAACAGTTATTCCTTGAACATTGATATTGGAGCATTGCTTTCTGAAGCTATTTACCTTGCTGCTTTCCGCACAGTTACTGTTGTCTTTTCGAAGACATTCACAAGGCCTTTCAGCCAGTCCGGAAGCTCGTCCCCATTCTCCGCAATCTGTTCTTTAACAAATGCTGACAGGGAATTTGCATTTACTGTTTCATAGATGAGTTCTCCAAAGCCTTTACTGCGTAGTGCGTCAAACAGTTCCTCCTTCATGCCTGCGGCAGCACTGGCTCTTGTTGTCGTTGAAAGGCAGAACATTGTTCCTGCTCTTGTGAAGTTTTGCGTCTCACTGCTGATCATCAGCTCAGACAGACGGTATTCGACATCGTCAATCTCCGCATTTATGCTTTTCATTTCCTCTTCCGCGGCCTTTTTTGCATCGCGAAGCTCCTTAAGACGATCAGCAAGTTCAAACATCGCATTATTGCTCACAGCTTTCACCTCCCTCTGGGGCAAAAGGATTTGCTCCTTTGCGGTAGTCGTCTATCAGCATTTTTGCAAGATCTGCCTTATTGCGCAGAGCAGTCAGGATTTTTGAGTCTACAGTACCCTTGGCGATAAGGTAGATATATGTGCAACCGTTCTTTTGTCCAACTCTATGGATACGGGCTTTTGTCTGTTCGAAATTCGACATGGAATAATCAAGTGAGTAAAATACCATTGTGCTTGCAGCGGTTAGTGTAATACCGAGGCCAGCAGTTGCAATCTGGCCTACGAACACCATGCAGTCGGGATCACATTGAAACCGGTTTACTTGCCCTTGGCGATCCTTAGTTGCACCATAAATACACGCATAACCGATGTTCTTCTTCTCCAGCAACCTGCATATGGCATGAATTTCAGGGATAAACCTTGCTATAACAACCAGCTTATGTCCTTCTTGAATACTGCTTTCAAGGATATCTTCAAGAGCTTTCAACTTGGCATCGCTGACTTGCTCGATTTTCCCACCGTCATCGCTTCCGATGAAGCCGCCGGTTAATTGCGAAAGACGAAGCAAGCGTATCAGTATGTTTGTAGCTGTTACTTCTCCTGCTGACAGCTCAGTATAGCTTTGTTTGACAAGCTCTTTATATTTCTTTAAAGTGACAGGCTCAAGCTCAATGTGGCGAATAATATCGGTGGTTTCCGGCAAATCCAGGCACTCCGCTTTGGTCGCCCGGAAGGCGATGCTGTGGATCCTTTTCATTAAATCCTGTTCCATTGATTTTTTCAGCACTGGTGTATGGTTGCCATAGCCGACCATGTTGAAATAACGGTTTCTGAAGGCATAGAAGCTGTTGCCAAAGATGCGTGGATCGAGAAACTTATATTGGCTGAATACATCTATGGCTTTGTTGGTTATAACCGTTCCTGTTAGCAAGAGCCGATACCGGGCAAGCAAGCCCAACCGGTGCATTGCCTTTGAAACTGAAGTGTTATGAGTTTTAATTTTATGTCCTTCATCAGCAATGATAAGGTCAGGATGCCAATTAGCCAGTTCCTTTTCCATTCTCCATGCTGATTCATAGTTGACTACCACTACATGGACACCTTCGCCAGTTAAAAATCTTAGTTGTTGGATTTTCTTTTGAATCGTGCCATTAAGGACTATAAGCTGATATGGGAAATCTGCGAACCGTTTAAACTCGTCTTCCCACACTCCCAGAATGGAAAGTGGCGCAACAATCAGCACACGTTTTATTCTTCCTGCAGCAAGCAATGCTCCTATAATGGCGATTGAGACAAGAGTTTTCCCGGTGCTTTTCAGCCCATTTCCATCAGGAGCGCTGCACCCCATCCGGAAATGGCAGAAACACCACCACCCTTCAAAAGCCCAAATAGACTGCAGATGAAATTGAAAGCACGAATCTGATGCTTATATGGTCTGCCCTTTATGGGCATTGGAATAATTTCTTCGCGTTTAGAATGCATCAAGATCATCTACCTCCGAAACTTCGCGGATATCGACAGACTTTACACTGTTACCAGGAACAATAATCGTTACTCTCTGTTTTCTCCCCAGCAGATATTGCAAAAACCTTTCTCGTAGAGTGACATTGCGACATTTCACAATACCTAAATCTCTGTCATTATCCGAGATATTGATTTTGAGTTTGTGTTTCATATGCTCTTTTCACCTCATCTTTCTTAGGACTGATGTTTTGGCCCTCACTGTTAGGCCACGAAAACAGTAAAAGTAAACCCCCTAACTCAAAATTTTTTTTAGTTTTTCATGGATCTTTTTCATGCGGTTTGTAATAGCCATCTTACTGACCCCTTCTTCTCGTGCTATTGAAGCAAGGGATTCATTATTGAAGTACACCCTTCGTACCAGTTCTTTTTGCTGTGGGAGAAGACTATCGATGGCTTTTAGCAATGTCTCATTTTCTTGAGTTCTTATGTACTCTGCGGCAATGTTGGTATTGCTTGCGAAAATCTCTCCCTCATATTTCATTGCATCAAGTGATGTATGTCGGCGAGTCTCTTTATGGTTAATGTTGTATTCCTGACGGTCAAGTTCGACCAGAATTTCTCCCCACTCTTCAGATACTTCAATTTCAATGGTTTCAGTGTTGAAGTGATATTTGATTTTCATTTTTCTCAGCTCCTTGAATTTCAGATTTTTGAAATCCGCAGGAGCCGAAAATCCGTAGAACAAAAAATGACGGCCGGGATAATTCTCTGGTATGAGAATTAATCCTGGCCGTCATGCAGCTCCGCGGATTTTCTATTTAGTTGATTAACGTCTTATGCTGCGCAGACATAGCTTTCTACATGAAAAGCAGCATCATTTATTCGTTTGATTATTGTGACAACCCCATCACGTTCAATCTTCAATGTTCCTCCGATAGGTATCTGTGTGCTGGTTTTACATCGTTTATATGCAACTTCTACAAGACCTGTGGCTGCGTCAGCTTTACAGACTAAGCGACCATTGAAATCGCGAATATCTTTCATGAGTTACCCTCCTTTTTCTTAAATTACAGCTTTGTTCCGCCGTCTATCTAAATTTTATTAATTCGAGCACCTGAAGTCCTCGGCTATGACTCCGCTGTTACTCCGCTGAAACTCCGCAAATCTCCATTTATTTTTGGAACAAAACTAACATAAGCGTTTGTAAAGCCGAAGTTTGTATATATAAATAACTAATTGTAATTTGTATAGTTAATTGCTATAATAATAAATAACCTGTTGGGAATACCATCCAATAGTGCTTGGAGGCGATTAAAATGGCATTTAGTTATAATAAACTTTGGAAACTATTAATTGATAAAAAGATGATGAAAAAAGATCTGATGGCGATGACGAATTTAACATCGACAACAATAGCGAAGTTGAGTAAAGATTTGCCGGTAAGCATGGATGTGTTAGGAAGAATCTGTAAAGCTCTTGATGTCAACATAGGCGATATTGTCGACTATGTTGACGACGATATTCCAACCAATAAAACAAAATAACAGGAGGGCGCAATACATGAAGAAGCTATGTTTTGGCACTTTTGCAACAATTTTAAAGATTTGCATGGCAAAAAGAGTAACACAAAAGCAATTGTGCGGTACCATGCTGCTTTCTATTGCGCCTACTTATGATATTCGCAGCGATGATGGCACCGTTTCAGATTTGATATTAGGTAAAAAAAATCTTTCACCTGTTGTAACCGATGCTGCTCCGGATGTAGATGCTCGTGATATTTCGGTTTTCTTTAAGGAGAAAGTCCTCCCCATGTTGGATAGTAATAAAAATAGCCTAATAGTTCTTGCATTGAAGGACATCATTGCTTCTGATGACACAATCGAACCTGAAACAATTGTTGAGAAAGTAAATAACATGACAAAGGAGGATATTGTTACCTGTAATTCATTTGTTCTGGAAGACTTTCTTGCCGGAATATTTCTTTATACAGTACTTAATGTCGAAAACAGGAATTGTGAAAATAGTGTAAGAGAGATAACCGATGAGTACATACAATCCTTTGAAACTCAAAAGAAAAGCATTAAATTTATTACAACTTACAATAATTTTTCTATGGAAGCCGCTAATGAAGTTGCGATCGATGCTCGAGCTTTGGTGCTACTAGCTGAAACGGGCGGCAGATGCCAAAAGTGCGGTAGAATTCTTGGTATAAAAAAAGAAGGCAACGATATTAACTACGCTAAGATCGTTCGCCTTTCAGAAACTGACGATATTATTCTATGTGTTGACTGTGAACGCGAAATTCGAAATTTATCTGAAGAAGATAAATTGGCTTTATTATCCGACAAGCATGACTTAGAAATACTTGTTAAGGCAAGAGATGCTACATCAAGACATGAAATAGAAAAGCAAATTGAACAAGTACTTCGAGAAGTTGATCTAATGGATGTTACAGCCGATACACAACTCAAAATGGAACCTATTAAGGTTGAAAATAAAATTACTGAAAAACGCCTGAAAGAAAGAGTGCTTTTTGATGTTAGACGGTTTTATGAAGGAGTAAATGATACATTAGATCGGTTAGCCGGAGAAAATAAATTAAATGTGGATAGATTTGCTAAAAGTATTAAACGGATGTATGAAGATGCTAGTGAATCACAGATTTCACAAAGTGCTATTTACAACCTCCTTGTTGAGACATTATTTGAAAAGACCGGTCGTAAATACAGAGAGGCTTGTGAGATAATAATCTCCTACTTCGTGCAAAGGTGTGAGGTGTTCGATGAGATTACCAAATAAAGTAACATCATATTCAAACAGTATTATTGCGCTTTTTCCAGGTATTTTAGAAGCATTGTCACAGCAAGATATGTCCCCAAAAGAATTATTTGAACGAACCATGCCACGCCAAAAAAACATGGCTGATTTTCTAAGTGCTTTAGACTGCTTGTTTGCATTAGGCAGAATTAAACTAATTGAGGAAAAGAGGGTACTGCGCTATGTTAAAAGAGATACGATGCGATAAATTTGCTCCAAATCATCAAGTGATAAAACTTAATGAAGGATTAAACACGGTTTTGGGCAGTTCCAGCGGTACTAATGCAATAGGAAAATCAACATTTCTGTGGGTTATAGATTATGCATTCGGCGGTGACAGATACTACTCCATGTCGGATGATATAAAAAAGGAAATAGGCCCACATACCATCCATTTCACTTACGAGTTTGAAGGACAACCGTACTATTTTTATAGAAGTACTGAAGATACTAAAAATGTATATCGAAGTGATAAGGACGGACATTTTATTACAAAATTGACACTTGATGAATTTCGTAGCTTTCTATTTCAAGAATATAAAGTTGGTATCCCCTCTCTTACATTTTCAGATATAACTGAGCGTTTTTTCCGCATTTATGGGCGCGAAAATACGCTTGAAAAGTATCCATTACTTGTAAAACCTCGTGAACAAGATGAAAAGGCAGTCGATTTTTTATTAAAACTTTTTGGGCATTATGAAATTCTATCTGCGATTAAGAGCATGGAAGAAGAACTTGGGATTAAATTTTCGCAGCTCAAATACCGCCAACATCAGAGAGTGGATATAGAAAAAATCGAAACCAATCAAAAAATGATCGAGTCTTTAAAGAAAAGGCTTCAAAAATTAATGAAAAACAACGAAGAAGCGCAATTAGCAGTTTTTGGGTTTGATACACATACATTCGAACAAATAACTGCAATTCAAAAAGAATTGAATAGTTTTATTCGCAAACGTAATCGCTTGCAATCGCAGCTTAATGCTATTACGAGCAATATAGCTGATAGTAAGGCCGAAATCGCAAGTGAATTTGATTCATTGTTACACTTTTTCCCAAATGCTAATATAGCAGCATTTGAAAAGATTGAATATTTTCATGAGAAAATTAGAGAAATTTTAGGCGAAGAGATGAATCAGGAAATTGAGCGTTTGCAGCAAATAATTGATCAATATGATAAAGAAATAAATCGCCTTAATAGAAAAATTAAAGAAACTGGCTTAGCTAAGGAAATGTCAGAGAGAATACTATCACAGTGTGTTAATGTGTCTAAAACAATTGATAGACTTGAAGAAGAAACGGCGGATTTAATTCGTCAGAAAGAGCTTCAAGAAGCTCGCATTGAAGCGGAGAGGAAATTAAAAGATTTGCTGCTGCAACAAACCGAAATAATACATGAAATACAAGATAACATTAACCTACGAATGAAAATGATTAACGACGTAGTAACTGAACAGCAGGAAATCGCCCCACTTTTGCAGATAACTCCTCAAAAGGAAATTATATTTGAAACACCCGGAAACACAAGTGAGGGAACCGCTTTCAAGAGCCTAGTTATATACGATTTAACTATACTTGAACTACGTCCAATCCCTGCACTTATCCACGACTCCAATATCCTTAAACGTATTGAGGATATACACTTAGAACATATATTGGAACGTTATCAATCCAGTAATCGCCAGGTTTTCATTGCGTTTGATAAAGCTGATTCTACAACTGAGAAAGCGCACAAGATTTTAGAAGAAACAGCAATCTTGCGATTATCAGATGGTAATGAACTATTTGGTCGTTCGTGGAGTAAATACGAATCGAATGATTAAATATTAGGAGGATGAAAAATATGGCTGCAATCAATGATTTACTGCGTCAAATTCCTGACACTTCTTTGCGTGATCGATTAGAACAGGAATTTGCCCGCTTATCAAAAAATAAAAAATTTGGTCTTGTATTTGAAGAGCACATTCCTGAATGTACTCCTCTTTATGATGTTCCTGTAAAACGTGGCTCGACGGTTGCACTCAAAACAGGTCATATTAACGATTTGTATACGGTGTTAAAAATAGAAGAGGATATTGCCCTTTGCCGCAACAAAACAACAGGTGATACTAGAAATATCCCAGTTTCGGAGTTGGTTTCAGTTGCTCAATTTGGAGAACCTATTTTCCCCATGCTTCAGCCAATTGCTGCTGTAGAGAATGCACCTGACAGTAATTTATGGCACACTATTATTGAAGCAGATAATTACCACGCTCTCCAGTTATTAGAATATTTATATCCAAAGAAAGTAGACTGCATTTATATAGATCCACCATACAATACCGGTGCTCGGGATTGGAAATATAATAATGATTATGTTGATTCCACTGATAATTGGCGTCATAGTAAATGGCTATCCATGATGCAGAAACGTTTAAAGATAGCAAAAAGAATACTTGCTGATGATGGTGTTTTGATTACTACAATAGATGACAATGAATATGCTCATCTATGGATTCTCCTTCACGAAATTTTTCCAAACCTAACTCATACCTGCATAACCATTCAGCATAATCCCGGCGGAACTCAGGGCAAAAAATTTTCTGTGACTCATGAATATGCAATATTTTCATATTCATCAGAAAGTACTATTTTTCGCAAGCAACATACTGGTGGAGATGTATATAATTTAAGACGTTGGGGAAGCACTTCAGGTCGCTACGAAGGTGCAACATGTTTTTATCCAGTAATTCTAGACTCTAACTATAACATCATCGGTTTTGGTGATTTACTCGATGAAGAGTTACACCCTACAGCTCAAGTAGAATATAATGCAGATGGTACAATTTATGTTTGGCCAATTGATAAGAATGGCATTGAAAAGAAATGGCGATATGGACGTGATACCGTAGAATCAGTAAAAGATAGAATGTTTATTGAAAAAAAAGGAAATCGAATAGAAATTATTTTACGTAGAGAAAGCGAACCTCCAAAAACGGTTTGGACTGATCCTTTATATAATGCAGAAGCCCATGGTACAGATATGCTTAAAACCATAATTGGTGGCGGTTTTTCTTACCCAAAATCACTCTATGCTGTCCATGATGCATTGTTATTCGCTGTATCAGGAAAGAAAAATGCTTTAATTGTCGACTTTTTTGCTGGTAGTGGAACAACGCTCCATGCGGTAAATTTACTAAACGTAGAGGATAATGGTAACCGTCGTTGTATTTTAGTAACAAATAACGAAGTATCAGACGCAGAATCAAAAGCTTTACGCGAACAAGGATATCAACCTGGCGACCCAGAATGGGAAAAACATGGTATATGTCGCTCGGTTACTTGGCCTAGGATAAAATATAGTATCCTTGGAAAACGTGATGATGGCACTATCCTATCAGGAGAGTATTACACAAACCAAACAGTATCAAAAGAGGTAGAGCGTTCATTCTATCAGCTTGGCTTTATTGATAATCCTACGGAACTAACAACTAATGCAAAAAAGCAGCTTGTTTCTTTGCTACGCGGTAAGGATGGAAAGTCGCAATTACCACAATCATTAGTCAAAGCAGATAGTAAATTTATTGTTTCGGATAAACATTCGGCGACTATCTTGTTTGATGTAAATGCTGTTAATGAATGGCTGGAAGCTTTAGAAGATCAAGACCACATCACAGACTTTTATATAGTGGTAAAATCTGCTGCCACTTTCAAGGAAATTAAAGCACAGGTATCAAACTTGCTCGGTCCAATGAATGTAACATTGCAAGTTAAACGTCCCATGAGCGATGGTTTTCCTGCAAATGTTGAGTATTTTAAACTAGGTTTTTTAGATAAAAACAGCGTATCACTAGGTCAACAATTCCGCGAAATATTACCATTGCTTTGGCTAAAATCCGGTGCTATCGGCCGGAGGCCAGAAATAAACAGCGATGAAGAACCAGATATGTTAATTCTTCCTCAAAACGGCTTTGCAGTTCTGGTTGATGAAGCAAAATATGCCGAGTTTGCAAAAAAGATTTCAGAAGTAAATAATATTAAAGTGGTATATTTTGTAACAAACTCGGAGGAAGCTTTCCGCGAAATGACTGATGGCATAAAAATAAAAAATACATACCAACTATACCGAGATTACATTGATAACTTTGTGTTGGGAAGTAGGAGGGATTCATAAATGAGAGTTACTTTATTTCCATTTCAGGAAACGGCTCTTGCAGAATTGCATGAGAAAATTAATAAAGCTCATTTAATGTGGAGCGAAAAAGACCCTCAGGTAATATCGTTTTCCGCACCTACGGGTTCTGGAAAAACTATAATTATGACTGCACTTTTTGAAGAAATCCTATATGGAGGTTCAGATAATATCGGCGATCCGAATTCAGTGTTTGTTTGGCTTTCCGATTCGCCGGAACTTAACGAGCAAACGCGATTAAAAATTGAAAGCAAATCAGACAAAATTCGTGTACGGGACTTAGTAACTGTAGATTCAAACTTTGATGCCGAGTATTTGGAGGGTGGACGTATTTATTTTATTAACACACAAAAACTCGGTTCTGACAAGTTATTAACAACTAAGTCCGATACAAGGCAATATACAATTTGGGAAACACTCACAAATACAGCTAAACGCATTCCCAAACAGTTCTATGTGGTCATTGATGAAGCACATAGAGGGACTTATACATCTGCTCAAGCAGAAAATAAAGCACAATCCATCATGCAAAAATTCATCAAAGGTAGCGAAGAAGACGGACTTTGTATTATGCCTTTAGTTATCGGCGTGACCGCAACACCCCAGAGATTTGATAACTTAATTGCTGGGACTACTTCGACAGTACAAAAAGTTATTGTTCCACCTGAACAAGTACGTGAATCGGGGCTTTTAAAGGACAGAATCATTATTCATTACCCAGATATCCAACTTGGTGCCGATATGACAATGTTCAAAGGTGCAGTCGAAAATTGGCTTAATAAATGTGCTCACTGGAAAGCTTACTGTGAACGTGAAAATGAGAAAATGGTAAACCCTATCCTTGTCGTCCAAGTCGAAGATGGTAATGAACGAGAAATAACCCGTACCGATTTAGGGATTTGTATCGATTTGCTGGAAGAGGCAATGGTACGCAAGTTATTGCCCGGTGAAGTGGTACATACCTTTAATGATTATGGTACGATCAAAGTGCGTGACGTTGAAATTCATCAAATTGAAGCTTCTAGAATCGAAGACGAAGAAAATGTGAAGGTTGTGTTCTTCAAAATGAACCTTTCCACAGGTTGGGACTGTCCTCGTGCTGAAACAATGATGTCATTTCGTAGCGCGCAGGACTATACCTACATAGCACAGCTTTTGGGGCGTATGATTCGCACTCCTTTGGCAAGAAGAATTGCCTCCGATGCTGAACTTAATAATGTAAGTCTGTTTCTTCCATACTTTGATAAAGATACAGTAAAAAATGTTGTTAATGCTCTACATGATAGTGAATCGGTTATGCCCACTGAAACTGGTACAAATAAAGAGCTTATAACACTCGGGCGCAACCTCGCTTATTCTGATGTGTTTGATTCAATGGATAAGCTCATTACATACCGCCTGGATTCATCCCGCAAGCAAGCACCGCTTAAGTTATTAATACAGCTTTCTAGAGCATTAACAATGGATGGTATTGATTTGGAAGCACAAAAAGCCGTTAAAAATGCAGTTTTATCAAAAATGGACGAAGAAATTGCTCGCATAAAAGAAAGTGGTGACTTTGATGGTCGAGTTGCTTCAATCACTGGATTTGCTCTTAATACGCTAACATTTGACTATGGAGAAAATGCTTATTCATTTGATGAAGCTACACAAACCATGACTGTTACCGAATTTGACATTTCTCGACATTTTGAACAAGCTGGAAGGATATTGGGAGAAGGCTTACATAAGGAGTATTGGATTCGCCACAGTACCCGAGACCATATTGAAGTAAAGATTGAAGTCATTGTGCTTACAAGTGATACTGCTGCTATGGAGCGAATAAACGCCTTTGCAGAAGAGAAATTTATTAGTCTATATGAGAATAATAAACGCTCTATTGCAAGATTAAATGAGGCTCGAAAAAACATCTATGAAAGATTAATAAATGCTTCCGCTCAACCAATAGCTATTCCTTGGGTATTGCCAGATTCAATCGATTTTTCAGTTTCAGATAACAGTATAAAAATTGATCGACACCTCTATTGTTCTGAGGATGGAACATTCCAAGCATCACTAAACCCATGGGAAAAGGGAGTTATTGAAGAAGAACTAAAAAACGGTGCCGTTTGCTGGTTACGTAATCTTGATCGTAAAAAGTGGTCACTTGAAATCCCATATGAGGTCGGCGGTGTTATCACTTCTATGTTTCCTGATTTAGTGGTAGTGAGAGCTGATGTACAAGGTTACATTTTTGATATTCTAGAACCACACGACCCCAGCCGTAAGGACAATTATCCCAAGGCAGTTGGCCTAGCAAAATTCGCAGAGAAACATTGGGATAAATTTGGAAGAATTCAACTTATCCGGCAAAAGAAAGGATTAGACGGTCGTGAACATTTCTATAGACTTGATATGGCAAAAGTAGCTGTTAGAAATAAAGTTCGTGGCATTACATCAAACGAGGAACTTGATAGAATTTTTGATACGGATGCTGAGCGAGAAGATTAAATTATACATCCATCCTGCACCCTCAACCCCCTGTAAAAAAGGGGGTTATCTAATCTGGTAACTCAACTATTAATTTTCTGGACGGTTGATATGTTCCCTCAAGCAACCAAAATAAGGGTTTCCTGACATTGCCACATCCGGCAGATCGGCCTCGGGAAAAACTAAATGTCTGGAAACCCTTTATTTACAAGCTTTTCTGTTCTTTATTTCTAAACCCTTGACATCAATGTGACGCACTCAACATGATGCGTCTGCGGAAACATGTCCACGGGCTGGATTTCCCGGACACCGTAACCGCGGTGGCGAAGGAAATGCAAATCCCGCGCCATACTTGCCGGGTCGCAGGATACGTAAACAATCCGCTCCGGCCCGATGTCACAGATAGCCTGCAAAGCCCTCTTATCCACGCCCTTCCGCGGCGGGTCCACCACCACCACATCAGCTTTCACCCCTTGCGCCGCCAGTTTGGGGAGCCTGTCCTCCGCCCGGCCCACAATGAACTCCGCGTTGCCAATCCCGTTAATCCTGGCGTTGGCCGCCGCATCGGCCACTGCCGCTTCATGCACCTCCAGGCCGATCACCTTTTCCGTAAACTGAGCCAGATACAGGGCTATGGTCCCGATTCCGCAGTAAAGGTCCAACACCGTTTCTTTCCCTGTTCCCACGGCATACTGCCGCACTTTTTGGTAAAGGATTTCCGTCTGCACAGGGTTCACCTGAAAAAAGGACGTAGGCGAAATAACAAAGGTCAGCCCGCAAAGCTTGTCCTCAATAGTCTCCCGCCCGGCCAAAACAACATTGCAGTTCCCGAAAATATTGCGTCCCGGCCCGTCATTGATATTCCTCACCACGGAAACGACCGACGGGTTCCTGTGCAGGTCTCTGGCCATAGCATGTAAATTTATACATTTTTCAGAAGTGGTTACCAAGACAATCATCACTTTATTATGGGCCCAACTGCGGCGGATCACCACATGCCGCAATATTCCCCGGTGCGTTTTCCAGTCGTAGGCCGGCACTTTATATTTGTTCAGCAGCATTTCCACCACCGCCGCAAACTCGCTGATTTGTCTGTGCAGCAACATACAATCGTAAGCCGCCACTACCTGGTGGGTTTCTTCCGCAAAAAAACCCAGCCTGATACGTCCATTGTCATCGGCCACCTGAAACGCGGCTTTATTTCTATAACGCCAAGGCATCTCCATGCCAATGGGAAAATGCACCGGAACATCCCCCAGCTTACCTATCCGTTGCACAGCATCGGCTACCACCTTTTGTTTAAAGGCCAACTGGGCGCTGTAGGAAATATGCTGCAGGTGAGACCCCCCGCATTTGAAAAAATCGGGACAGGCCGGCTCCTGGCGTATTTCCGCACGATCCAAAACCTTGTCCAGTTTGGCTATGGCAAACCCTTTCCTGATTTGTTCTACCCGGCACAGAACCCTTTCCCCGGGAACGGCATAAGGCACAAACACTGTAAAACCGGCATACCGCCCGATTCCTTCCCCGGCATGGCTAAAACCCGTAATTTCCAGTTCCAGAACCTGGCCTTCCTGCACAGGAGCTGCGCGTTTCATTCTCAAAAAGTCACCTCTCTTGTCGTGTACAGTCATGAACCCGCCTGATTCCTTTTGTTTTCAAACTCGTATAAAAATATAAAGACTGCCTTTTCTTAAGTGGTTTCTGAATTAGCGGTCAACCTAAAGGGGATAATACCACCTGTAGGAGGTAAATATGCAAACCCTTGCGGATTTCATTCAGGAAATTCGGCAGCACCTTGCGACTGGGAAACTCAAGGCGCAAAACAACAATTATCTGGATTTAGCTACCATTAGCATTACCGACCGGCTCCCGGAAATCCAACTGTCAGGATACCCCGCCGGCAACCCATTTTTACCGGTTTTTGAAATAATCCTGGAGCAAATCAGAGAAGGTCGGCTTGACCGCATCCAGGTCGGTTTAAATGAGCTTTTGAAAAGTTGCCTGGCAAACCTGGATAATGATGGGCTCACCTGCCGGGAAGCTATGTACAGGGTCCGACTCATTTTTGAACGGTGCCTGCAGCCCGATTTTCCATATATACAGCATATCTGGGAATACATTAACATTATCTTGCAAAACTTCTGCCTGTATTTGCTGCGTCGACAAAAATACAATGACGCCCGGACAGCCCTGGACACACTGGCTCAACTGGGGCGAATGGCAGTCCAAAAAGCGCTTCCCACAGCAACAACTCAGTCAGCATTGCGTTTGATAGAAATTCAGGCGCGGGATTTTGGCAATGACTGTCTGGCTGCACAGGCAAAAAACTACCGTTTCAACCTGGAACTGTAAACTGGAGGAAAATATGTTTGATTTTCAGTCCTATATTCGGGTACTCTTATCCGTAAGTTCCGGGCTACTTACCCTATTAGGTTCCGTAGGTATTTTTGTTTCGCTGACCGTACAAAGGAGAATAGAGCGCCTACAGGACACCCTGGAACAATTTATGGACTTATCTTACCATAATTCGGCCAATCTGACCGGACAAATGTTCAGGCTTATTGAAAAATACCAAATGCATTACCTTTTGCCCGACAGCCCCAGCCGAAAGATTCTGTACTACATTAACCTGACAATTTTTGTGGTCGTATTTGTCTGGTTCAGTCTGCTGATAATTGATTTTGAACCGCCCTGGAAATGGGAGGCGCTACTCTACTTGATCCCAATCAGCACAGGGCTGAGTATACTTTTTTTCTACAGGTACCTTTTAAAAAATGCTATTAATCCTATAGATAACGGCCTGTTTACCCCGTTAATACCTCCGCCAACCAAGCTGCGCAGTGTTTCGTTTTTATCGAAATATGTAAATGTTTCTGTCAAAACCATATTAAAACACGCCCGGTTAAGGTTGGTGGTAAAAAAGAGGGACAACGCCACGCTGGTTGTTTTAAAAGAAGAATTATCCTTTGACGACTATTTTTATTATATCGAACTAAAAAACGACAAAAAAGCCCTCTTTGCAGGTTTCGGCGAACTGCGCCTCATTTTTCCCAATGAACCCATTACGGGCAAACCGGTACCGGTACTGAGAAACATAAATATTCCTCTAGGCTTTTTGGCCCTTGAAGAAATAGAAGAGGAAAAAATAGATACCAAACTTTTAATTTTTCCCCGTGGGGAAAAACACCCGGTCGAATACCTCTTTAATTTACGCAAACAAACAGACGGCATGACTATGGTCGGCGAACCGGTGATCAGTATAAACTACATGATTTTATATCATATTAACGGTTCCGTTTTTGAACTGCTGGAAAACAACACCGACGAAAAACTATTCGACACGATGGCCAAGTATTTTGTCCTGGACCGGAAACGCCGCTGGATTTCCCAGTTTGACCACGTCAATGAAAACAATATTCAGGAGTGCCTGGTGGACCCTTACGTGGATTAGGGTGCCAACCGCGAACCGGTAGCCATTAAAAGCAGCATAACAGTATTCCAGGTGGAATGAGCAAAAATCGAAGCCCACAAGGATTTGGTCCGTTCAAAGAGGTAGGCCAGGCCAATACCACCCACGGCAATAGGGATAAACCTGAACAGGTCCCGGTGCATCAAAGAAAAAATTAATCCCGATATAACCATGCCGGGCAGCCGGCCAAACCTGTCCCGAAATACAGGGTAAACCATGCCGCGAAAATAGATTTCCTCGCTCAAAGGGGCCATAACCGACCCAAGGAAAAATGCCAGCAACCGGGACCATTTTCCGTCCATCGCCAGCAAATAAGTGGCAACATCCTGAGGCGGCGGAGTAGTTTTGGTAATGATAACCATGATAACGCCAAGAAGAAGGATGAGAAATACCAGCACAAAACCGCCCCCAACGCCTATAAACAGGGTTTGTAAAAAGTTATGTGTAGTTAATCCTATTTCTGCCAGGGTTGCTTTGCGGAACCAAAAAATAATCCCTGTTACAACGAGGATGTAGAAAGCTTGCGACATGGCGCTAAAAAAGAACAAAGTCAGCTTGGGCTCCATGCCCAAAAAACGAAGACTGCCGAAAATTCTTCTGATGTTGTCGGCATAAGCCCTGGTAATCCCCATCAGGATTAGCAAAAAAACAAAAACCAGAATAATGTCCACAAAGGACCACTTTATTTTTTTATCATCCAGGAAACTTTCCTTCTGCATTAATACCACCCCCAATCATTACCGGTGAGTCGGTGGCCTTGTTACTTTACGGTCTTTTGTTATGTTACGGTCTTTTCGGTCTTCTTATTATTAGGTAAAACCTCTGCAAATAAACATCAGGTTTCTGGACATAATAAATTAAGCAGTGTTATTTAATACAAAGGAGGAGGGGCATGGATACCGTAGACATCCTCGTCATCGTTTCGCTTTTTTTGCTGATCATTGCCGGGATACTCTTATATTCTACCAAAAAAACTCCTATAAAAAAATTAAATATTAACCAATCCCTCCCTTCCGGCACAGAATTCAGTCAGGAACTGGCGCCACAACCCTCTTCAAAGGCTGTGTCAGAATTTATTCCCGAACTTCCGGCAAGTTACGGGGAAAGCCGTTTAACAGCTTTGGTAAGAGACCCTTATTGGGTTTATTTATACTGGGAAATTACGGAAAACCTAAAAAGAAGGTTTCAGGAACAATACGGAAACTGGGCCGATTCAACGCCTTTTTTCATCGTTTACAATGCGGCTGACCCGCGCAGTTTAGTCCGGCTTTTTACAACACAAATCAACGATTCGACAAATAACTGGTACTTAAGGGTTCCGGAAAACACCTGCCTGCTTATTGACCTTGTTCGCATATACCCTGACGGTAGGGTGGTCACCGTATTGCGTTCTAATATCGTAACCACGCCAAGGGCATTTATGTCAGACCGGATTGATGAAGAATGGATGCTGGTTGACGACAAACAGAAAAAACTGTACAGGCGAATAGGTATAGGCCACGGCCCCAGTTCCCCGGACTTTTATAATCCCTTAAGAGAATAACCTTAAGGTCCTAACCTGGAATCCGTGCGCTAACCATTATCCACTGAACATCAAAAGAAAGGATGATTTTTTTGCCCAAAGGTTACCTTGCTTTGGTTCTCCACGCTCACTTGCCTTATGTCAGGCACCCTGAACATGAAAATTTTTTGGAAGAGAAATGGTTATACGAAGCTATTACCGAGTGTTACGTCCCTTTAATCAATGTCTTTGATTCTTTACTCGAAGACGGGGTTGATTTTCGCCTGACAATGTCAATAACGCCCCCACTCCTATGTATGCTTAATGATGATTTACTGAAAGAAAGATACCGTAAATATATCCTGAAGCTTTTGGAACTGGCCAAAAAAGAAGTTGTCCGGACCAGAAATGACCGAAGTTTTAACCGGTTGGCCAAAATGTATGTCGATTTCTTCAGCAGGGTCTATGAAACCTATGCCAACAAATACCATGGCAACCTGATCAGCGCCTATAAAAAATTTCAGGACCTGGGCAAGCTAGAAATCATTACCTGCGGCGCTACCCACGGTTTCTTCCCTCTACTGGGCATTCACCGGGAAGCTATCCGGGCCCAGGTAGGCATTGCCGTAGACAATTACTGGCAATTCTTCGGCAGGCCGCCAAAAGGCATTTGGCTGCCCGAGTGCGGATATAATCCGGGGGATGATTATATATTAGACGAATTCGGGATTAAATATTTCTTCGTCGACACCCACGGGGTCATGAATGCCTCCGTCCGGCCCAAATACGGTGTTTTCGCACCGATATACTGTCCTTCGGGTGTGGCCGCCTTCGGGCGGGATATGGAAACGTCAAAACAGGTCTGGAGTATGCACGAAGGTTATCCAGGGGATTTTAATTACCGGGAATTTTACCGGGATATCGGTTATGACCTGGATTTTGACTACGTTAAACCATATATCCACCCTGACGGCATCAGGACCCATACAGGCATCAAATATTATAAAATCACGGGCAAAACAGATTACAAAGAACCTTACAACCCTGATGTCGCCCTGGCCAAAGCGGCAGAACACGCAGGAAACTTTATGTTTAACCGGGAACGGCAAATCGAATATCTGGCCGAAATCATGGACCGCAAACCCATTGTGGTTTCACCTTATGACGCCGAACTGTTCGGGCACTGGTGGTACGAAGGACCGCAGTGGTTAAATTTCCTGATCCGAAAAATTGCTTACGATACCGACATTTTCAAACTCATTACACCCAGCGAATACTTAACAGAATACCCCTGCAACCAGGTAGCCGTGCCTTCCATGTCCAGTTGGGGGTACAAGGGCTATAATGAGGTCTGGCTGGAAAGCAGCAATCACTGGATCTACCGCCACCTGCATAAATGCGCAGAGAGGATGATAGAACTGGCCAATATGTTTCCCGATGCCGGCGGCGATCTGCGCAGAGCTCTTAATCAGGCTGCCAGGGAATTGCTGCTGGCGCAAAGCAGCGACTGGGCTTTTATCATGAAAACAGGGACCATGGTGGGATATGCAGTGAAACGAACCAAGCTGCATATTCACAATTTTCTTTCACTGTACGAAGATATCAAATGGAATAAAATTAACCCCCATTGGCTGAAAGAACTGGAAGACAAAAACAACATCTTCCCCGACATTGATTACAGGTATTACGCCTCTCAACAGCAGCTATCTTCAGCTACGGAAAGGTAGATGGGGTTCTCATGCTACCGTTTAGGAGCAACTGCGCCCGCAGAACCGGTTGTTTTACCTCTACAGCGGTGGTTACCGGAACTTCTGGCAAGGTTTTGCAGCACAAGCTCCGTGGTAGTGGAGGACCCCACCTACCCCTTCAATACCCTCCCTTATCAATCACCAGGCTGCTTCTCATTAACCAATTGCTTAATCTTATCCACGTAAAAATCAGCCAGTGATTCGGCAATCTCAAAATTGGCACCTTCCGTATAGACATGGTAGAGAGGTTTTTCCACATCAGGCAGGATTAAAGCCCACCCGTCCCGGTCAAAGATTTTTATGCCGTCTATTACTTGCACTTTTTTCTCCCTATTTTGCCCAACACAATCCTCTCCACCATGTTCCTCGATTAAGCTGCGCATCACTTTACCTTTGTTTTCCCAACTGCAGTTGACCGATTTTTTCCGGTTATAAACTTTGGGCAATTCGTCTATAAACGAAGAAAGTTTTGTATCCCCGGCCGCCAGAAAATCGAGGATTCCCACCAAACCGGCAATTCCGTCAAAGGCCAATAGATACTGCGGGATTTCCTGAGTTTGCATAATTTCGTCTTTCAACAGTTCCTCAAAGTATTGCTGCGGTGAACTTTTTGTCCTGATAACCTGAGCGTCAGTTTCACGGGCAACCATCTCCACAAGTCCTGGCATGGTTACCGGTACGGCAACCTTAAGTGCTTGCTTTTTATCCCTGCCCTGCGACCTTTTCAAAAGCATGGCCGTGGTCAAGGTAAGGTAATCGTCCTTGCCAAAAACACGCCCTAAATCGTCGATTAACTCCAACCTTTCTCCTGAACTGCCCAATACAACCCCCAAATCGGCTTGTTCGTGTATAATCATTTGTCTTAATCGGGCCAACAATTCCTGTTCTGAAAAGGTGACACCGTTTTCAGCCGGCGCTATCACCATCTGACACCCCAGCTTTTCCATGAGGGAAACCAGCAGGTTTTTGTTTAGTCCCCTGTTATAAACAAAGACTTTCGGCTTGCGCCGGGCTATCCTTTCTACGTTTATAAAGGACAGGATGTTATCTAAATATTTATCGTATATACCGGCGTAATCTGTAATACTGCCTATCCTGTTTGCCGGCGCCCTGCCGAAATCTTCCCGCTGCAGGTGATTTTCAATCTTTCTTTCTATATTTCGTGATATGGGGATTCCTCTGGCATCAGTCATCCGAATAACCAAGTTATTATTTTCCTCGGCCAGCATAACGTGGAGGCCGCCTTTGGCGCCCAGAGATTTAACGGCAAATCTGTGCAGGGGCACCGGAACCTGTCCTATATCTACTACCTGGCAGCCCACGGATAATAGGCCGGAAGCTAAGGCCAGCTTGACCATAAGGCTGGCCGGAATCTCATCAGAACTGAGGATAATTTTTTCACCGGCGCCCATGACGGCCCCAAAGGCAGCCCCGATTCGGGCGGCATATTCAGGCAGTATTTCCGTATTGGGCGCTCCGGAAATGCCCTCCAATCCAAAAATGTTTTTTGTGCCGGTTTTGCTCCAAACAAGATTGTCCTTCTGTATGGTTTCTTTCTCGATTACTTTATCCGGCCAGACTTTCACCCCCGGGCGAACTTTCGCCATTGTTTCCACAGTCACCCTGTCGCCCAAGACAGCTCCTTCAAAGACTGCGCTACGGGATTGCATCTTCACCTGGGAGCATAAAACAGCGCCTCTTACTTCCGCCATCGGTTCCAAAACAACGCCATCCCAGAGAACAGATTTTTTAATGGATGAGTTGGCCCCTATCCGGCAATTCGGCCCTATAACGGAGTACGGACCTATTTCCGCGCCCTGCTCTATAACGGTATTGTCGCCTATAATTATAGGACCGTAAATATTGGCTCCTTTGCTAATGGCTACATTTTTGCCCAGCCAGATTTTATCCCCCTGCAATGTTTCCCTGATTTCCGTTACAGTAGCTGTTCCGCTTAAAACATCCATATTTGCCTGCAAATACTGGGCCAAACCCCCTATATCACACCAGTAACCATCGGCCAGATAACCAAACAACGGCTTGCCCTCCCGCATCAGCAAAGGAAATAAGTCCTGACTGAAATCAAACTTGGTTTTGTCGGGGATATAATCCAAGACCTGAGGTTCGATAATATAGATGCCGGTATTTACCGTATCACTGAAAACTTCCCCCCAACCCGGTTTTTCCAAAAAACGCCGGATGCCGCCGTTCTCTGCCGTAATCACCACGCCATATTCCAGGGGAATATTGACCTTTTTCAGGACCAGGGTCACCCAGGCACCGTTTTTTTTGTGAAACTCCAGGGCGCTCTCCAGATCAAAATTCGTGAGGGCATCTCCGCTGAGAACGAGGAAAGTATCTTTAATAAAAGCCGAAGCGTTTTTTACGCTGCCTGCTGTCCCCAGTGGAACGTCTTCGATAAAATACTGCATTTTTACGTTAAATGCTGACCCATCCCCAAAATACTCAGTAATTTCCTGGGGTAAATATTGAAGAGTTACTCCTATATCATTCCAACCTAATTTGCACAAAAGGTCGACTGTGTGTTCCATTACCGGCTTATTTACCAAAGGTACCATGGGTTTGGGCCTGTCACAGGTGAGCGGCCTCAGCCTGGAACCTTCGCCGCCGGCCATGATAATTGCCTGCACTGATCTTATCTCCTTTCTTGTCCAAAAATATTGTACCGACCAAAATTCCGAAATTTTTCCTGTACCAGACTAAGTCGTTTGCGAGCCATCCAGGTATCGGTCTGCCAGTTTACTGATTTGGCTTCATTTACAATTTCCTTGTAAACTTCCGCTGTCTGGCCCGCAATGGCATCCCAGCTATATTTTTTAATCACCTTTTCATAACCTGCCTTTTTCAGCCGTTGAGCCAATCCAGGATCGTTGAATACAGCCAGGATGTTATCAGCCAGGGACTGAGCAGAACCAGGATAACATTTCAGCCCATCCACGCCGTGTTCAACTATTTCCCTTAAACCGCCTGTGTCGCCCACCACTACCGGAGTTTTCGCGGCCATAGCTTCCAGGGCGACTATCCCAAAAGGTTCATAAAGGCTGGGAAAAGCGGCTACCGTTGCCTGCTGATAAAGCCGGTTTCGCTGCATGTCATTGACATAACCGGCAAATTCTACTTTCCCGTTGAGGCCCAAACCATGGGCTATGGCCCTCAGGTAATCTTCATACGGCCCTTTGCCGGCAATTACAATGCGCGTATCCGGATATTGCGAAAGTATCCTGGGCGCTGCTTCCAACAAAACCTGGACGCCTTTTTCCCTAACTAATCTGCCGATGAAGAATATCATCTTGCCCCGTTCTTCCCGGATACTGGCAGGCGCCTGAAAATCTTCCGGTTCAACCCCATTGGGAATTATTCTGATTTTGTCTCCGGGCAACTGGAAGAAGTTTTTTAGTTCTTGCTCCATGTACGAACTGCAGCAAATGACTCGCCACGCTTCATAAGTTAGCCACCATTCCACATCGCTGATGTACCGCTGGTTGTCATTATGCAAACCGTGGTTGCGCCCGTATTCGGTGGCATGAATTGTGGCCACTAAAGGAATCCTATAAGCATGTTTGACAGCCCGACCAGCATATGCCACCAGCCAGTCGTGGGCATGCACAATATCGACACCGTCGATAGAATTAAGAAGAGTTACTGCATACTCCAGCATACTGAGGTTCAGGTGCAAAATCCAGGTACGGAAATCAGGCGCTGAAACAGCATAGGAATGCACCCGGTGAACCTGAACGCCGTCAATGTTTTCCACTGGTTCAGTATCAGGGCCTCCACATGTCACCACATATACCTGATGACCCCATTTGGCCAAAGCTTTTGACAAATAGTAAACATGCTGAGCTAAACCACCCACACTTTTGGGCGGGTACTCCCAACTGAATATAAGTATGCGCAAACCTTTTGACCTCCTTTGATTATAAATTTTTACAAAGCTTTATATGTTGTATTCTTCCTACGGGCAAAAAGCATTATACATAAAGGAAACGAAGGCTTACGCCGTTTTTCCGCCCATAAAAAAACCCCCACAAAGGGGGGATTACTGGTCAACTTGCCAAAGAGCTTTCTCTGTACAAAGAGGGCAACCGGCAGCAAATTAATAGGTTTTTCCATGGTGAATTTCAAAACTCCAGTTCAGACCGTTATTGTTATCCCAGTTATTAGCACTGTCCTTAAAACAGAAGTTTAATCTGGTGGGGTCTGTCACCTGGAACGTATACTCCCAACCACGGCCGGTTTTAAACATCTTCAGGTCTTTCACATCATGCCAGTTGTTATGGGGACCAAAACCGTAATGCAGCCAAATTCCGTCAGCTCCTGATTTGGCAAGTAACCCATTATAGATTACATTGATGTGTTCTCCCTGGGTAATGGGAGTAGGATAGACGGTAACACCCGCACTTTCGTCAGCACTATAATTATTTTTCATATCGATAGTGGGATGGCTTTCTCTAATATCCATTAATTACTCCTCCTGTACAAGATATTGGACTGCATTTATATTATTTATCCCGGCCATAGATTTAATTATGGTAATTAATGTGGTAATAACAAAAACTAATAAGCAGAACGCCCTCTTAACTGGATGCGGTTAATAGCATCCTGCGCATCCTTTCTTATTTTATTAATCAGTGCCGTAGAAGCCAGATTATCTCTGTTCTCTTCCCATGTGAGGGCATTATTGGCCCAGTCCACTATCTTTTTATACAAGGACAATGCTTTGGCTTTGTCCACTGTTTCCAATACCACAGCCGTATGATAGGTTTGGGAAAGGTTGTCCGGTCCTGCCTGCATAAGGGCCTGAAAAACCGGCAACGCTTCTTTCGCTTTTCCGGCCCTATAAAGCCCCCAACCATAAGTATCCATAACTTCCTTTGTTTTTTGGGGCAAAGCATTATATATTTCAGCGGCTAATTTATTACCTTCGTTGAAATTACCCGTGTCTATTAAAACCGCTGCCAAAAGATTCTTTTTTCCCGTATTAGTGGGGTCTGTTGCCAATAACAACCGGGCTGTTTCAACATACTTTTTCTTTTCACGGTCAGTTAAGCCTTCCAGTTGGTTCTTGTAACCATAGGCTACAGCCAGTGTGTCCAGAAACTTTTCGGACTGCCGGCCCTGTTCAAAAGCTGATTCGCCTATTGATATAGCTTTATCGAAAAACCCCGCCCGGGTTTCATTAACCATCTGCACAACAACCCGGTCAATATCAACCTTTTCCTGATCGCCTTTTGCCGGTTTCTCACTAAGCCGTTTGACCTCGTCTTTCTGTACCGACAACTGTGATTTGGCAGCAAATGGGTTCATACTTTTGGCGGAACAACCTGCTAGCAAAAACGCTCCCACCAAAAAAGTCGCGCAAAAGAGGATACCCTTTTTCATGGAGCAAACCCTCCTTGATAAAATATGTAAATAAAAAACCCTAT
The DNA here is from genome assembly GCF_059412445.1 of Thermincola sp. GK-1. Taxonomy (NCBI): domain Bacteria; kingdom Bacillati; phylum Bacillota; class Clostridia; order Eubacteriales; family Thermincolaceae; genus Thermincola; species Thermincola sp. GK-1. The sequence continues at coordinate 15,811 of NZ_JBSQAT010000008.1, read as the reverse complement.
TATCTTGTAGACAATAGGGTAACTACACGTTTTTCGGCAGCCTGGCAATCATAGAATAATGACCACTGAACACCATTCCGTAGACCCATGGCTTTGTGTCCTTATCTTTCGATAAGTTTACCCTTTTCACCAAGAAATTTTTAATTTTTAATGCTTAATTCTTGATTTATCATGTTCTACCGACAAGTAGATTTTTCCTGCACATCCGTTGCATTTTGGCAAAAATAGTACCCTGGCATTAGGACTATAGCACTAGTAATTTTTTCCTTGAAAAATGTCGATTTTTATGTTACATTATTTTTGAAATTAAACATGAATAAATACTCGTATATCTTTGAGAATATGGCTCAAAAGTTTCTACCGGGCGACCGTAAATTGCCCGACTACGAGTGAAACAATCCACCATTATATATTGGTTCAGTTCTTTTAGAACTGGCATCTAGGGCAATCCGGCTCAGATGAGGGTTTTCACTCCGGAAGCGAAAACTACCATCTGAGTTTTTATTTTGCTTGGGTCGCCGTTTAAGAATTAGTTTACTGGTGTAAGGGTACCGCGCAATTTTATACCCTTTTGTTTCACTGTGTCAGTAGACAAGCTTTGGTCATATTTTTTTATTTGTTTTAACAATTCAACTTTCGCCGCCTTCCGCTAAGTTACAACTTATTGTTTCGCCAATACAGTACTAATAGAACTGCGAAAGTTGAATTTAAAATAACAAAAAAAGGGGGAGAACTATGAAAAAGATTCTGGCGCTCTTTACCCTGCTGCTATTTGCTGTTGTAACAGTAACAGGTTGCGGCGGCGGTAAGGCAGAAAAAGCCGCCACAGAAAAGACGGCGACAGAACCTACAAAGGTTGGCTTTATCTACATAGGCCCTGTAGGTGACGCGGGTTGGACCTATGCCCATGACCAGGGGCGTAAATACCTGGAGGAAAAGGTTCCCAACATCAAAACCATTTACATGGAGTCAGTACCTGAAAATGCCGATGCTGAACGCGCTCTGGAAAACCTTGTTCAGCAAGGCTGCAAGATCATCTTTGCAACCAGTTTTGGTTACATGGATGCTGTTCAGAAGGTAGCCGCGAAATACCCCGATGTGGTTTTCCTGCATTGCTCCGGCTATAAAACAGCTAAAAACGTCGGTACATACTTCGGGAGAATTTACCAGGCTCGTTACCTGTCCGGTATCGCAGCAGGTAAAACCACTAAAACCAACACTATCGGCTATGTTGCCGCTTTCCCCATTCCTGAGGTTGTACGGGGCATTAACGCCTTTACCCTCGGTGTACGTTCAGTAAATCCTAAGGCAAAGGTAAAAGTAGTTTGGACCAATACCTGGTATGACCCTGCCAAGGAAAAAGAAGCCGCCAAGAGCCTCCTGGAACAGGGCGCTGACGTAATAGCCCAGCATCAGGATACACCCGGTCCTATGCAGGCGGCCGAAGAAGCAGGCAAATTTGGCATCAGTTACAACTCCGATATGAGGAAGTTTGCTCCCAAAGCAGTTTTGACCGGCCCAGTTTGGAACTGGGGACCTTATTATGAAAAAACTGTCAAGGCCATTCTTGACGGCACCTGGAAATCCGAACAATATTGGGGGCCCATGGCTGACGGCGTCGTAGACCTGGCTCCTTACGGCGACATGGTTTCAGAAGACATTAAGACCGCCATTGAATCGAAAAAACAAGAAATTCTCAGCGGTAAGTGGGATGTATTCTTCGGGCCTATCAAAGACAACACAGGTAAAGAACGTGTTCCTGCCGGTCAAGATCTAAGTGACAAAGACAAGCTTAGTATGGACTGGTTTGTCGAAGGCGTAGAAGGAACTGTTCCCAAACAGTAAAGGGGCCCATTCTAAATAATGCCCATTTTCAAATAACTGTGCTATCCGGCTGCTGGCCTTCGGGTCAGCAGCCAACTTTTGATAAAGCTTTTCAGGAGGAGTGCTTAATGAAAGCGCCACTTGTAAAAATGCAAGCCATAACTAAAAAATTTCCAGGGGTTATTGCCAACCAGGATGTAAATTTTGAACTTCTCCCTGGAGAAATCCATGCCCTGCTGGGAGAAAACGGCGCAGGCAAAAGTACGCTGATGAGTATATTAACAGGCCTCTATATGCCCGACGAAGGAGAAATATATATCAGGGGTCGGAAAACCCGTTTTTCCTCCCCGCGCGATGCCATTGACGCAGGTATAGGCATGGTTCATCAGCACTTCCGCCTGGTGCAGTCCTTCAGCGTTGCAGAAAACATTATAATGGGCTCAAAAGAAGAAGGTTTCATTATCAATATGAGAAAAGTTCAGGATAAACTGGCCCGATTCTCGGAGGAATATGGCTTGAAAATTGACCCCAGAGCGAAGATTTGGCAGTTATCCGTGGGAGAGCAGCAAAGAGTTGAAATTATAAAAATGCTTTACCGGGGAGCCGAAATACTGATATTGGATGAACCAACGGCTGTATTGACACCCCAGGAATCAAGGGAGCTCTTTGCTACTTTGCGACGGATGGCTGACCAAGGAAAAGGAGTTATCGTAATCACCCATAAACTGCAGGAAGTCCTGGATAATGCCGACCGGGTGACTGTCCTGCGCGACGGAAAATCTGTGGGGACTTATATCGGAAAAGAAATTGACAACAGACATCTGACCATGGCTATGGTCGGCAGGGATATAAATTTAAATGACAACCTGCCTTTTACAGACAAGGGAGATATTATTCTGGAACTTAAGAATGTATCAGCCCTTGGAGACCGGGGCCAACGGGCGCTAAAAAACCTCTCCCTCCAGGTTAGGCAGGGTGAAATACTGGGTATAGCTGGAGTTGCCGGCAATGGCCAAAAAGAAATGGCGGAAGTAATTGCCGGCCTTCGGGAAGTCGCCGCAGGGGAACTGCTGATACGGGGACAGCATTTCAACGGCAAAAACGCCCGGCACATGATAGATGCAAAGGTAAGCCTTATTCCGGAAGATCGCCTGGGAACCGGGTTGGTTGGGAGTCTTAATGCCCTTGATAACAGTATTTTAAAGAATTACCGGTCTGAATCCATTGGCCGGGGCTGGTTTATCAACTGGAAAAGAGTGCGTGCCTTTGCCCACGAACTGGTAGAACGTTTCGATATTAAGCTGGCGGGACTCGATGCGCCGGTCAAGCTTTTATCCGGAGGAAATCTGCAAAAATTACTGCTGGCGCGGGAAATCTCAGGTAATCCGGACGTAATAGTGGCTGTCTATCCTGTCCGCGGCCTGGATATAGGGGCTGTTGAAACAGTACGCAGAATACTTCTGGAACAAAGGTCAGCCGGTAAAGGCATTATTCTGATATCTGAAGAGCTTGAAGAACTCTTCACTTTATCGGACAGGGTTGCAGTTTTGCACGAAGGGGAAATTATGGGTATCCTCTCCAGAGAGCAGTTTGACATAGAAAAAGTTGGCCTGATGATGGCCGGCCAAACAAAAGAGGTGAGTATATGAGCGGGCTGCCGATAGGTAACCACCGAGTGTTGGTTTTCGAAAAAAGGGATGATACATCTAAAACAGCCATGGTTTTAAACCCTATCCTTTCGGTAATCCTAGCCCTCCTCGTGGGCGCGGTATTTCTTGCTGTATCGGGACATAATCCCCTTGAAATTTATTCAGCCATGATAACAGGCGCCTTTGGTTCCTCCTACAGTCTGTCGGAAACAGTTGTAAAGGCTACGCCCTTGCTCTTGTGCGGTCTGGCCGTTTCCATAGCTTTCAGGATGCAGTTGTGGAACATTGGCGCTGAAGGCCAGTTTTATATGGGCGCTGTCGCCGCTTCCTGGTTTGCCCTCTTCCACAGTACAGGCTCCAGGTTTCTTGATCTTTCCCTCATGTTGCTGGTAGCATTTCTGGCCGGCGGTTTGTGGGGCCTGCTCCCTGCCGTGCCAAGGGCTCTGTGGAAAGTAAATGAAACTATTACAACCCTAATGTTGAACTATGTAGCTATTCTCTTTTCAAATTACCTTGTTTATGGCCCATGGAAGGACCCGAAGGGCATGAACTTTCCCCTGACGGCAATATTCCCTTCCAGTACTTTTCTACCCGTCCTTGGAAACACAAGGATTCACCTGGGCCTTATCTTTGGCCTGGTCTTGGCGATCATCCTTTACATCGTCCTCTGGCATACCAAGTGGGGCTATGAAATAAGAGTCATCGGCGAAAGTCCGGTAGCAGCCCGTTATGCAGGCATGAATATAGCAAAAAACATCCTGCTGGTTATGGCCTTAAGCGGTGGATTAGCCGGGATAGCCGGTATGACCGAAGTCTCCGGGATCACTCAACGGCTGCAGCCAAACTTATCCCCTGGATACGGATACTCGGCTATTATAGTCGCCTGGTTAGCAAGGCTTAATCCCTTCGCCATTATTCTGGTTTCTTTCCTGTTTGGCGGGCTGATGGTTGGCGGCTATAACATGCAGACCTTAGGTCTGCCGGCATCTGTAGTATCTATGCTGCAGGGCGCTATCCTCTTCTTTATCCTGGGAAGCGAGATTTTTACCAGGTACTCGCTAAAAATCAAGGCCACCCAAAAGAAAGGAGTTGTCTAAATGAACGAACCTTTGGTAGTAATCCTCTTGGCTACGGCAATTACGTCAGGAACACCGCTTCTTTACGCTGCCCTTGGCGAAATCCTTTCAGAACGGGTAGGCATACTAAACCTGGGAGTAGAAGGAATGATGTTAGTGGGGGCGGTTTCCGGTTATATTGTCACGGTGCATACCCACAACCACTGGATGGGTATCCTCGCCGCTATGGCAGCAGGCGGATTAATGGCCGCCATACATGCTTTCCTTGCAGTTACTCTGAGAGCTAACCAGGTTGTCAGCGGCTTGGCCCTAACCATTTTTGGCACAGGATTAAGCAGTTTTCTGGGCAAGCCTTATATAGGTCAGCCCGTACCAGATGTCTTTAAGCCTGTGGTCATCCCCGGCTTGTCAAAGATACCTTTCCTGGGCCCTATCCTGTTTCGGCATGATGCTCTTGTTTACCTGAGCTTTTTATTGGTGGCCGTCCTCTGGGTGCTCATTTTTCATACCCGTTGGGGCCTAAACATGCGGGCAGTAGGCGAAAACCCCGCCGCAGCCGACTCAATGGGAATTCGCGTTTACTTAACAAGGTATATATATGTTATCATCGGCGGAATGCTGGCCGGCATTGGCGGTGCTTACCTATCCCTGGCCTATGCGCCGTCCTGGATAGAAAACATGACTGTAGGACGGGGCTGGATCGCGGTGGCCCTGGTAATCTTTGCGGTATGGCACCCCGGAAAGGCTCTGGTAGGAGCCTACATTTTCGGCGGGGTGGACTCCCTTGGATTCCGTATCCAGGCCCTTGGGGAACAGGCCTCTTTCCTTAAAACCATTTCACCGTTTTTCTTACAGATGCTCCCTTATGTAATGACTATAATAGTACTTATCTTTATCACAAGTGAAACTAAAAGACGCCGGGTCGGGACTCCTGCCGCTTTGGGGCTCCCTTATAACCGGGAAGAAAGATAGCAAGGAGCTGAAAAAATGGAATTATTAAAGCAAAAAATTCGCGAGCACGGTATAGTCGTCTCAGACACAGTCCTAAAGGTTGATTCTTTCCTGAACCACCAACTGGACCCTGAATTAATATTAGAAATTGGTAAAGAAATTGCAAACCGGTTTAAAAACGACGGCGTTACCAAAGTACTGACCATTGAAGCTTCCGGAATTGCCGTAGCTCTTGCTGCCGCCATGGAACTTAAAGTACCGGTGGTTTTTGCCAAAAAAAATAAGCCTTCCACCTTGCAGGGTCAGATTTATTCTGCCCTGGTGCATTCTTTTACTAAAAATGAAGACGTAACCATCAGCGTATCGGCCAACTACCTGAAACCTAGCGACCGGGTTCTAATCATAGACGATTTCCTGGCCATGGGCGCCGCCTCAAAAGGGCTGGTAGAAATCGTCCGTCAGTCCAAAGCCCGCCTTGTTGGGATAGGTATTGTGATAGAAAAAGGTTTTCAGTCAGGAGGCCAGGAACTGCGTAACCAAGGAATCCGGGTGGAATCCCTGGTTACGGTAAAAAGTTTAGCTTCCGGGCAAATTGAGTTTTGCTAGCTAATTCTGATTGCACCTCGTCCCTGGCGAGGCTTTTTCATTGCGGAAAAACCGTCTTTACTTAAAAACCTGATTATGCTAGAATTGTTTTTGTTTATATATATTAATTTCCAAAGGAGAGAACAGAATGTCCGCGGAAAGTAAAGGCGCGATAAAAGCTGCGTTGTTAGCCAACGGTCTTATAGCGGTGATGAAGCTTGTGGGGGCAATTATGAGCGGTTCCGCTTCTATGCTGGCAGAGTTTAAACACTCGGTAGGTGATTGGGCTAATGGTTTCTTTCTGCTCATAGGAATCCAGCAGTCTGAAAAGCCAGCAGATAACAAGTACAATTTCGGTCACGGGAAAAAGGCCTTTTTTTGGTCCTTTGTAGCCAGTCTGGGATTGCTGTTTATAGGTGGGGCCCTGTCAATTTACGGAGGAATCACTAAGGTAATTCACCCCGAACCCCTGGAGCATGTTACCCTTAACCTGGGCATCCTGGGACTAAGCATATTATTTGAGCTCTTTTCTTGTTATAAGGCAACAGTAGCCATATGCCACGAAGCAGGCGATAGTACAAAGGGCATCCGTGCAATTGGCAAAGCCTTCAGATACCTATCTCAAAGTCCTCCAGCCACCAGGTTTGTCTTCCTGGAAGACATGGCAGCCCTCCTTGGCCTAATTATTGCCGGAATCGCCATTGGAATTTCAGTGGCCGCTGATAATACCGTTTTTGACGGTTTAGCATCGGTCATTATCGGGCTCATCCTTTTTGCTATCGGTGTAACAAGCGCCAAAGATAATATGGAGGCTATCACGGGTGAATCTGCAGATATGAACACCACCCTTGAAATCGGTAATTTTGTAAAAACGATTAACCACGTCAAAGATGTAAACAAAATCAAATCTATGAGCGTAGGGCCCAACAAATATCTTTTTTACCTTGTCCTGGAAGCTGATGAACACATTCAGCTTAAAGATTTGGATGACCTGGCCCATGAAGTCGAGTTTAAACTGAAAGATAATTTTGAGCAGGTGGAGTTTGCCCATGTTATGTTTATAGCCGATAACTGTACTGATGACTGGGGAACCCACTGCAAAAATGTGAACGGTAACCTTCCAGCATAAACCTGAAGCCTACAATAATTGCAACGCCTGCATAAATGCCTGTCCTACTGGCGCAGTCTGCCAGGACCCAGGGGAGAAAAAACTCATGCTGAATGCTTCATGTGTGACCGCTGCCGCGAAATATGTCTTGCTATCTTCAAACATGCGGGAACCCCTTGTAATCGTCTTTAGTTATTTTCCCATCCTTACCCGCAAAATTAATGAAAACTCGTTCAAATTCCCCCTTTAATAAACAATTTGGCCGGACAAATGTATACAATTGGACAAAAAATTTTTGGCGCCTGATAATAAAAAGGATAAGTAAGCATTAAAAAAAGGTCGAATGGTTCCTTAGTTATACACAGGACCATTGACCTCTTTTGCATTTACCTTCAGATGCTGCACCCATTATCCTAAATGCGCTTCTACAGGTTTTTGATTACCTCATTACCGAATTCTGAACACTTGACTTCCTTGGCATTTTCCATCAGACGGGCAAAGTCGTAGGTTACAATACCACTGACTATGGTTTTTTCCAAAGCATTATAAATTAATTCAGCGGCTTCCTTCCAACCCAGGTATTCCAGCATCAGTACACCGGACAACAGTACGGAACCCGGGTTAACCTTATCGAGACCGGCATATTTCGGCGCTGTTCCATGGGTTGCCTCAAATACAGCATGTCCAGTTACATAATTTATGTTGGCCCCGGGGGCAATTCCAATGCCACCGACCTGAGCGGCCAAAGCATCAGAAATATAGTCGCCGTTCAGGTTAAGAGTGGCAATAACATCATAGTCTTTGGGCCTGTGCAGTATTTGCTGCAGAAAGGCATCGGCGATGCAATCCTTGATAATTATTCTACCTGCTGCTTCTGCTTCAGCCTGGGCCTTATTAGCAGCCTCTGTTCCTTCAGCTTCCGCAATCCTGTCATATTGAGCCCATGTAAACACCTTGTCCCCGTATTCCTTCTCGGCCAATTCATAACCCCAGTTCTTAAAAGCTCCTTCTGTAAATTTCATGATATTGCCTTTATGCACCAGGGTTACGCTTTTCCTACCGTTGGCCAGGGCGTATTCTATGGCGGCTCTTACCAGCCGGAAAGTACCCTCTTTGGATACAGGTTTAATACCAATACCGGAAGTTTCCGGGAAGCGAATTTTTTTAACTCCCATTTCTTCCTGCAGGAATTTGATAACCTTTTTAACTTCTTCACTGCCTTCCGGCCACTCTATCCCGGCATAGATATCTTCGGTATTCTCCCGGAATATTACCATATCTACCAATTCGGGATGTTTGACTGGCGAAGGCACTCCCTGGAAGTACCTTACCGGTCTCAAACATACGTATAAATCCAATTCCTGGCGCAGGGCCACATTCAAAGAACGGATCCCCCCGCCAACGGGAGTTGTCAGGGGCCCTTTTATTGCTACTATGTATTCCCTGATAGCGGTTAAAGTATCGGCAGGCATCCATTCGCCAAATTTATTAAAAGCCTTTTCGCCGGCATAGACTTCATACCAGGCAATTTTCTTTTTTCCGGCATAAGCTTTCTCGACCGCCGCATCCAAAATCCGGGACGCTGCAGCCCAAATATCCGGACCGATTCCATCGCCTTCGATGAAGGGAATTATAGGGTTGTCCGGTACATTAAGTTTTCCGTTTTCCATCGTAATGGGAGTGCCTTCTCTGGGTAAATCGTATTTTTCGAATTTGACCAAACTCCATCACCTCTTGTGCTTTTTATCCCCACTAATACATAATATCACATCATCCCAAAACAGGAAATTGTTATTTTCTCCAAAACCTAAAGAGGTTTTTTCCCGAAAACTTCTTCATAAATATATACCAGCTCTTTATCAAACAAAGACCTTTTTAAGGCCACGGCATGGGACCGAATTTTTGGCAAAAGCTGGGCTGCGTCCGCTTCGCTGAGGTGGATGCCGTATTCAGCAAACTTCATCATTAAAGCCTTGGAACCTGAATGTTTGCCGATTACTATTTGCCGCTCCAACCCCACTTCTTCCGGGGCAAATACTTCGTAAGTTATAGGGTTTTTAATAGCGCCGTCGGCATGTATGCCTGATTCATGAGCAAACATATTTGACCCTACGATGGCCTTCCAGGCAGGGAGTTCCCGCCCGGAAGCGAGGGAAACGTATTCGGCCAAATCCCTGAACATATTGGTCTTGAATCCCAGGTCAATTTGCCAGATATGCTTGAGAGCCATCACCACTTCTTCCAGAGCAGCATTACCGGCGCGTTCGCCCAAGCCCATAACGGTCACTCCCACGTGGGAAGCGCCGGCCTTTATCCCGGCTAGAGCATTGGCCGTAGCCATACCGAAATCATTATGCGTATGCATTTCTATATCAATATCAACGTGTTTTTTTAACGTCTGGATATTTTCATAAGTAGTAAAAGGATCCAAAATACCTATGGTATCGCAATACCTGATTCTGTCTGCCCCCGCTTCTTTAGCCGCCCTGGCAAACTGGATAAGAAACTCCATATCACTGCGGGAAGCATCCTCAGCATTAACGGAAATATAAACCCCTTCCTTTTTGGCAAATTCAACGGCTTTGACCATATTTTCGAGCACCCATTCGCGTGATGTCTGTAGTTTATGCTGAATATGTATATCTGAAGTAGATATGGAAATCGCCACAGCGTCCACGCCGCACCTTAGAGTCTCTTCAATATCGGAAATAACTGCCCGGTTCCATCCCATAATACTGGCCTTCAGCCCGAGCTTGACGATCTCCTTAACGGCTTTTTCTTCATCACCGCCCATGACCGGAATACCGGCTTCTATCTGGTGAACTCCTAATTCGTCAAGCATCTGGGCAATTCTTACCTTTTCCTTGTTCGCAAATACTACTCCGGCCGTTTGCTCCCCATCGCGTAAAGTTGTATCCACAATTGTTATCTTTTTTTCCATCATTATTCCACCCCTCTCATATACAGCATTGGTTCTTTTCCAAGAGAGCCATATAATCTAATTCTAACACGAAATCTTTTTTTTGAGAAGCCACAAATTTAGAATATATTTGTTGTTTACCAGGTACAAAATAATGATAAAATTAAAATTGGCACCTTTTCTTGGGTGCCAATATATAAACTATTCCTTAAAAAGTGATAGATAATTTATCCATAACATTTTGTATCCTATTTAGTATAGTCACCTTGTCGGAACCTGCAAAAAGCAGCCCTACGGCGCGGTTCTGTTCATCCAATACCAAAGAACCGCTGTCGCCGCCCTGGGACATACCTGAAGCAATAATCTGGTCGGCAAAAACCGCTTCCGTTCCGTCACCCATATCAACCTGGACCGTGGCATTGACCGCTTTGACCTGCCCTTTTGTCACTCCGGTGGTCCTGCCGCTTTTCTTTATGTTCATCCCTACCTCGGCTTCAGCCACTCCTTTGACCGGACCAATATCCAGGATAGTCGGGTCAAGCCGGTTGGGATCGTTGGGTTTGGCCAGGGCCGCATCTATAATATTTGCCGTTTGTGTTTTCCGCAGGACCTTGACCACATACTTAGGAGCCACCATTTTTACCAGCACGTTTGCCCAAAACTCTGCTGCCGCTGCTTTTGCGCACGCCGGCTGGACCGTTTCCCGGTGCACCGGAACAAACTTGTATAAAGTGCCTATTTCATCCTTTCTCGTCCCCCCATCATGGGGTCCGGGCTGTAAAATGGGATCTCCTATCTTGGCTCTGCCGTCGTTACCGTTGCTTCCGTTGGCAAGGACATGGTTGTTTGACAATATGAGCAGTTGCCCGGTCTTTTTGTCCTTAACCACGGCCCCTAACGTTCCGGCCGTAATTTTATAATGCCCGATACTTACTCCCGGTTGTACTTTTTTATATTTTATCGTCCGGCTGGCCTGCAGTTTAATATCCCCGACTTCGATTACATCGGTGGGAATGCCGTTTATCTCTTTAGGAACAATATCGTGTACTCTAAGCTCGCTTTCAGGAAGTTTTTTCTTTACCAGAACAACAATGCTCATCGGCGCATCCGCACTGCTTATCGACCTGACCATCTTTTTGCCCATGCCCACTCCGCAGACATTGGCCCTGGAAAATAATGAATTTTGATATTTTTGAATCGTAGCTTTAATCTTCTCCATTTTCTTACCTCCCTCCCGCTTAAGGTCATTACATTATATGCAGACCATAAAAATTAGGGAAGAAGGGAAGAAAGGTTTTCAATGGGAAACCAAATTTATACCATTGGCAAAATAATCTCTACCACTGTATCCTCGCCGGGTGTGCTTTAAATTTTCAATGTTCCTCAAAGAAAAAAGGCAGCCTATTGGCTGCCACAACACGCTGTTCAACAGTTTATGGTTTAGTTGTTTAACCGTTCCTTTAAAAGTTTATTCACAATTTCCGGATTGGCCTTCCCTTTGGTTGCTTTCATGACTTGTCCTACAAGGAAGCCCAAAGCCCTGTCTTTCCCGTTTTTGTAATCTTCCACAGATTGCGGATTGTTGGCAATTACTTCATCAACCAGGGCAGCAATTGCCGATTCGTCAGAAATCTGAACCAAGCCTTTGTCCTGAACGATCTTTTCCGGTTTTTCACCGGTGGCAAACATTTCTTCAAAAACAGTTTTGGCTATCTTGCCGCTGATAGTGCCTTTATCGATTAACGTCAACAGTTCAGCCATATTTTCCGGAGAAATCTTGCACTCGGTAATATCAATATTGGCCCCGTTCAGGTGCTTGAGCAATTCGCCCATGACCCAGTTGCTCAATGCCTTTGGGTTGTCGTAGTATTTGAGGCACCGGTCAAAGTAATCCGATAAGGCTTTGGAAGCTGTAATTACTTCAGCGTCATATTCGGGCAGTCCATACTGCTCGACATAACGGGCCTTTCGCTGGTCAGGCAGTTCGGGCAAAGTAGACTTGATTTTATTAACCCATTCTTCATCAATCACAAGGGGTACCAGGTCCGGGTCGGGGAAGTACCTGTAGTCATGGGCCTGTTCTTTACTGCGCATTGATAAGGTAATGCCTTTATTTTCATCCCAGGTTCTGGTTTCCTGAACCACCCGGCCCCCTTCTTCCAGGATCTCAATCTGCCGCTGCACTTCGTATTCCAGCGCTCGCTGCAGGGCCCGGAAGGAGTTCATATTTTTCAGCTCTGTCTTAGTGCCGAATTCTTTTTGGCCCACCGGGCGCACGGAAATATTGGCGTCGCACCGTAACGAACCCTCTTCCATTTTGCAGTCAGATACATCAATATACTGAAGAATAGCCTTTAATTTTTCCAGGTACAAACGTGCCTCTTCCGGCGACCTGATATCCGGTTCGGAAACGATTTCCACCAAGGGTACGCCGGTCCGGTTATAATCTACCCGGGAATACTTGGAGGAAGCAATGGTAGCGCCTTCATGTACCAGCTTTCCGGCATCTTCCTCCATATGCACTCTGGTAATACCGATTCGTTTCTGCTCACCGTTCACGGTAATATCCAGGTAACCGTGCTCAGCAATGGGCAAATCATACTGTGAAATCTGGTAGTTTTTGGGCAGGTCGGGGTAATAATAGTTTTTCCGGTCAAATTTACTGAATTCAGCAATCTTACAGTTTAAAGCCAATCCTGTCTTAATGGCGAATTCTACAACTTTTTTATTCAAAACAGGCAAAACCCCGGGCAAACCTAAACATACGGGACAAACATGAGTGTTGGGGTCGCCCCCAAACTCCGTTGATGAACAACAAAATATCTTGGAATCAGTTTTTAATTCAGCATGGACTTCCAGACCTATTATTACTTCATAATCCGCTGACATCGCTGCACCTCCTATAAACTGGGCTTGGCTTTATGATGGTCTGTGTTCTGTTCATAGGTATAAGCAACCCTGAACAAAGTTTCCTCTCCCAGGGGCTTGCCAATTAACTGCAAGCCAACAGGCAGACCTTGACTTAAGCCGCAGGGTATCGAAATACCCGGTATACCGGCCAGGTTAACGGCAATGGTACAGATGTCGGAAAGGTACATCTCCATCGGGTTGTCCGATTTTTCGCCGAATTTGAAGGCCGTCGAAGGAGATGTAGGCGTCAAAATAACATCATATTTTTCAAAAGCCCGGTCAAAATCCTGTTTAATCAAAGTCCGCACCTTTAAGGCTTTCAGGTAATATGCGTCATAATAACCGGAACTTAATGCGTAGGTGCCCAGCATGATCCTCCGTTTAACCTCGGCGCCAAAGCCCTCACTCCTGGTTTTCATATACATGCTGACAATATCGTCGGCTGATTCGTCCCGGTAGCCGTACCCTACCCCGTCGTAACGAGCCAGGTTGGAACTGGCTTCTGCGGGCGCCAGTATGTAATAAACGGGCAGCGCATATTCCGTATGAGGCAGGGACATCTCTTCACAAACAGCTCCCAGGGATTCAAATTTCTTAATAGCATCCTCTATAAGCTCCCGCACATCAGGCTGGATGCCTTCCACAAAGTACTCCTTGGGAATACCGATTTTAATGCCCCTTACGTCGTTAACCAATGACTTTGTATAATCGGGTACATTGTAATTAACCGATGTAGAGTCACATGGATCATGGCCGGCTATGGTATTCATAATAATGGCCGCGTCCGTAACGTCTTTGCTGAAAGGCCCGATTTGATCCAGCGATGAAGCGAAGGCCACCAATCCATAACGGGAGACCAAACCGTAAGTCGGTTTCAAGCCAACTACACCACAGAAAGACGCCGGCTGCCTGATGGAACCGCCTGTGTCGGAACCCAGAGAATAAACGGTCTCATCTGCCGCGACAGCAGCAGCCGAACCGCCGCTGGAACCACCGGGTACCCTTTCCAGGTCCCACGGGTTTCTGGTGGGAAAGAACCTGGAGTTCTCCGTCGAAGAGCCCATGGCAAATTCGTCCAGGTTGGATTTGCCAATCATAACCGCTCCGGCGTCAGCAAGTTTTTTCACTACCGTAGCGTCATATGGCGGCACAAAATTATGCAACATCTTGGAAGAACAGGTGGTCAAAATGCCCCTGGTGCACATATTATCCTTGATAACAACAGGGATACCGGCCAGCGGGCCGATCTCTTCGCCTCTGGCAATCTTGTCATCAACCTCTTTTGCCTTGGCCAGCGCTATTTCCCTGGTCTGGGTTACAAAAGCCTTGACCTTATCTTCAACCTGGTCAATTCGTTCAAAAACCGATTTGGTTATTTCCTCAGAACTGACCTGCTTTGATTTCAGCAATTGGTGCAGTTCGTGAATGGTTTTCCGGTACAGCGCCAATCTGATTCCCTCCTATAGCTGAAAAATAAACAAAAAACGATGTTAAACAATTTTCGGAACCTTAAAGTAACCGTCTTCCTTCGCCGGAGCATTGGCCAGCGCTTCTTCGTTAGGCAGATGTTCACAGACCTTATCCTCTCTCATTACGTTCCGCAGGGGAAGTACATGAGCTGTCGGAGGAATATCGGTGGTATCAAGTTTGTTCAGAGCTTCAACATGATTTAGTATGTCGTTGAGCTGGGAAGCATACATTTCTTTTTCCTCTTCCGTCAGTTCAAGACGGGCAAGCAAGGCAACATGTTCTACCTGAGCTTTGGTTAACATCCTTTCACCTTCCTTAAATATAGTGACCAGTAGTGATTAGTAGCCAGTCAACAGCGACTGGCGCCGGGTAAGGACAAGTTTTCACGATATTTAATTATACCAAATATGGCGATTGGTGGCAAGTTTCGCGCCTTTAATTAAAATAAGGCCAATGAGGTAAAATACTGTTAAAGGAGTGGATGAAATGGAAATAATCTATAAGGTTAAGTATGACCCAAAAACAAAATTGCCCCGCATCAGGTGTTACGGATACATTTATAGCGCCAACGGGGCCAAAATTCCGGTGATTTTGCCGAAAAGGCCTGTTTAGGGATTTGCTTTGGGTTGGACCTGGTCCAACTTTTAGGGCTGTCAAAAGTTATTCCGAAAAACAATTAGGGAGGTTAAATGTTTTCAAAACCATTTAACCTCCCCTTTTCCTATTATGCAAATATATTGGTACGGCCTACCATTGTCAGCCTTTTTGTCCGGGTGTATAATTGCATTAAACATAGTATTTATGTAATTTCCCCACAGACGGACTTTGGAATTAACAACAACCTTAAGGAGGTATATCCATGGTCAAAGCAAAAATCAACTCCGGCGCCTGTGGCTTTGAAACAACAGTCCAGGCAGAAGCCGGCCCCGACTATCTGGCCGGCGTAAAAATCACCAGCGGCTGCCAGCACATAAACAAAATGGCAGAAAAACTGGGCACCCTGAACGTCATGAGCGAACTGTTCAAAAAAGGGGAATCACAGGTTTTAGCCGCGGCTAAAGAAATCCTGCCTCACCTTACCTGCCCGGTTCCCATTGGTATTCTAAAGGCAATTGAAGCCAGCGCGGGCATGGCTCTACCTAAAGATGTAACTATTACTTTGGCAAAGGGCGAATAAAGGGTGGGTGGGGTGGCCCGGCTACCCCGGAGCTTGGTGCTGGAGAATGGCGGCAGGGTAGGATGGTGTCTCCGCTACCTGGGAGCTTGGTGCTGCAAACCCTGGCCGGGCAGGCAGCGTTCCCGAACTCGATGGCTCATA